>NZ_JBGCUL010000447.1:0-3635 GCF_054177685.1 Pseudomonas sp. P5_A2_2 | reverse complement strand
CTGTCGGATGGCCCCACCGGGTTTACCGCTGCTTCACCCGCCGGTTGACGTTTCAGCCCAACTCTAAATGCGTCGGCACGATACCAGTCGGCGACCCACTGCCAAACATTCCCGGACATATCGTAGAGTCCATAGGCGTTAGGTCGGTAACTGCCTACCGGCTTGGTACCAATTTTGAATTTGTTACTGGCTCCGGTCACGGGAAACGGCTGAATCTCATCCCAGGTATTCGCCATCTTTTCTCCACCAGGCGAGAAGTCATTCCCCCACGCATAATTCGCTTGTTCCAGTCCGCCTCTTGCGGCGTACTCCCATTCGGCCTCGGTGAGTAGGCGCTTGTGCGCCCATGCGGCGTAGGCCTTAACATCTTCACGTGAAACCTGAACAACTGGATGGTTTTCCTTGCCTTCGATGGTACTGTCAGGCCCCAGCGGGTGACGCCAGTCAGCCCCCGGGACAAATGCCCACCACTGGCTGAAATCATTGAGCGGGATTGGTCTGTCTGTGCCGACAAAAACCAATGCGCCAGGCACCAAGTCGCTGTCATCCGGCTCAGGCGTCCCTGGTGGCAGTTGGACTTTCAGATCTTCCCATTTGGGTTTGCGTTCGGCGGTGGTGACGTAATGCGTTTCAGAAATGAAACGGGAGAAATCGGCATTGGAGACGTCGTAGCGGTCGATCCAATACCCGTCGAGTCGAACCTTGTGCGCCGGCCCCTCGTTTGGACGAGCCTGCTTATGATCGCTCCCCATCAAAAATTCTCCGGCAGGAAGCCAGACCATTTCCAGGGGGCCATTTTTTCCATCACCCAGCGTCAAAGGCATAGGGCCACGAATGTGCTGATACACCACAAACGCCAGGCAAACCGACACGATCCCGGCGCAGACAATGGCGATACCTAAACGCCGTTTCCTGATAAGCATTTGCGTTCCTCTTGATTTCAGTCTGCGGCCATTGCTGAACCTGCCTGGTATCAAAATCAGGTATAGACACCACTCCTCCAAAGTCAACGACCACTCGGGTTAACGTTGAGATGGACTGGCGAGAGAAGAAAACGGTTCTACACTCCGAACTTGGGGTTTCGGGGGTTTACAGGAGCTGGCCATGGCCACTGCACACTGGAATAAACCTTTATCGTTACGCCAGCGCATCAGTTCAGGACTGGCAGTTGCCTTACTTGCGCTCTCTTGCGCCAATGCAGCGACACAGGAAGTCAACGGCACGCCCGGTTCACCCAGTGCGACCACGACCCTTGACGGGAATTATCTGCCCGCGCCACCAGCACCGTTCGGCGGCGTCATCAATATGGACGTCAAGGAGTCCAAGCCCTATTGGCCACCAACCGTGGTGCCGCCCAAGGGCGCGCCCAACGTGCTGCTGATCATGACCGATGACCAGGGTTATGGCGTGTCCGGCACCTTTGGCGGCGTCATCCCCACGCCGGCCATGGACCGGATCGCGAAGGCCGGGCTGCGCTTCACGCAGTTCCACTCCACCGCACTCTGCTCGCCGACGCGGGCAGCGCTTATCACCGGGCGCAACCATCACTCCGTGGGCTTTGGTGTGATCACCGAGCAGTCCACCGGATTCCCGGGCTACGACTCGATCATTGACAAGAACAGTGCCACGATCGGCAGGATCCTGAAGGAAAACGGCTATTCTACGTCGTGGTTTGGCAAGAATCACAACACCCCCAACTACCAATACAGCCTGGCTGGCCCCTATGACCAATGGCCGAGCGGGATGGGCTTCGATTATTTCTACGGATTCGTGGGCGGCGAATCCGACCAGTGGAAGCCTTTTCTCTTCCGCGATCATACCCAGATCGAACCGTGGGTCGGGAAGCCTGAGTACAACCTCATCACCGATATGGCGGACGAAGCCATCAAGTACATGAATGGCTTGAATGCGGCCGCGCCTGACAAGCCGTTTTTCGTCTATTACGTGCCCGGTGGCACGCATGCACCGCATCAACCGACACCGGAATGGATCGAGAAGTACAAGGGCAAGTTCGACATGGGCTGGAATGCCCTGCGCGATCAGATCTTCGCGAACCAGCAGCGGCTCGGCGTGATTCCGGTGAATACCAAACTCACCCCTTGGCCGGATGACCTGCCGAAGTGGGACACGCTCAACGCCGATGAAAAGAAAATGTTTGCCCGCCAGGCAGAAGTGTTTGCCGCTTACGTGGCTTATACCGATCATGAGATCGGCCGTGTTATCCAGGCCGTGGAGGACATGGGCAAGCTCGACAACACACTGATCATTTACATCAACGGCGACAATGGCACCAGCGCCGAAGGTTCCACCATCGGTACCCCGTTCGATATGGCCGCAATTCAAGGCATTAATGTTCCGGTCGCGGAGCAATTGAAATTCTACGACATCTGGGGCTCGGACAAGACTATGCCGCATATGTCGGTGGCCTGGTCCTGGGCCTTCGATACACCATTCAAATGGACCAAACAGGTGGCGTCGCACTTCGGTGGAACCCGGCAAGGTATGGTCATGTCATGGCCTGACCGTATCAAGGACGCCGGTGGCATCCGCACACAGTTCCATCACGTGATCGACATCGTTCCAACGATCCTGGAAGCCACGCACATCCTGGCACCGGTGATGGTGGATGGTATCGCTCAGAAGCCCATCGAAGGTGTGAGCATGGCCTACACCTGGGACAAGGTGAACGCGAACGTCCCGTCCACGCGCACCACTCAGTACTTTGAAATGCTTGCCAACCGCGCCATCTACCACGACGGCTGGATCGCCTCCACGACCCCGCCTCTGGCGCCCTGGCTTCTCGGCTTGGGCAAGATGCCCGACGTTGTCAACGGATACAACTGGGAGCTTTACAACATCGCGGAGGATTTTTCGCAGAACAATGACCTCGCCGCGAAGATGCCCGACAAGCTGCGCGACATGAAGGAGCTTTTCCTGATCGAGGCGGCGAAATATAACGTGTTCCCGCTGGATAACGACTTACTCCAGCGCGCCACCACGCCGCGACCAAACGCGACCGCCGGCCGGACTGTCTTTACGTACTCGAGTGAATTGTCCGGGCTGCCCGAAAGCAGCGCCCCCAACACCCTCAACAAGTCCTACTCCATCACGGCCGAGGTGGAAATCCCACCGGGCGGCGCCGAGGGGATGCTCAACACACTCGGTGGGCGCTTCGGTGGCTATGGCTTCTACTTGGTGAAGGGCAAGCCTGTCTTTGCCTACAACCTTCTGGCCGTTGAACACTTCCGCTGGGAAGGCCAGGATGCGCTCACGCCCGGCAAGCACACCGTTGTGTTTGACTTCAAATACGACGGGCACGGTTTCGGCAAGGGTGGCACCGGTGTCCTGTCGGTGGACGGTAAGGAAGTCGACCGCAAATCGATCCCGCACACCATCCCGTTCCTCGTGACGGTCGACGAAACCTTCGACGTCGGGGTGGATACCCGGATGGGGGTGGACGACAACGACTATCTACCGCCGTTCCGTTTCACCGGCAAGCTCGACAAGCTGACCATCAAGCTGGATGCTCCAAAGCTGACTGCTGAGGGACAGCTGCTTTACGATCAAGAAATGCAGCAGGTCAAGAACGCGGCGCAGTAGTTCCTGCCTCTCGCTCGCAAAACGCATGGGTCGCC
>NZ_JBGCUL010000446.1:0-3639 GCF_054177685.1 Pseudomonas sp. P5_A2_2 | reverse complement strand
GATCGACACCAACATGCCGGTGATGGACGGCTATGAGGCCAGCCGGCAAATCCGCCGCAGCGGTCGCTGGCCCCACCTGCCCATCGTCGCCCTGACGGCCAACGCCATGTCGGAAGAGCGCGAACGCTGTCRTGCCGCGGGCATGAGTGACTACCTGGCCAAACCCTTCCGGCGGGAAGAACTGGCCGCCCTGCTGGATTTGTGGATCTGCGCTACGTCAGCGCCTTGATCTGTCCCAACAAGTGATCGAGACCATCGCGCAAATCGTTGAGACGGTTCAGATCGACCCCGCTGTCGCACAACAGGCGGGCCTTGAGTGGCCCGACCTGATCGCGCAGGGCCGTGCCGGCTGGCGACAGGCTCAGATGCACTTCACGCTCATCGCGCGCCGAACGCTGACGCTGCACCAGATGCAGTTGTTCGAGGCGCTTGAGCAACGGTGTCAGCGTGCCGGAATCCAGGGCCA
Source organism: Pseudomonas sp. P5_A2_2 (assembly GCF_054177685.1). Taxonomy (NCBI): domain Bacteria; kingdom Pseudomonadati; phylum Pseudomonadota; class Gammaproteobacteria; order Pseudomonadales; family Pseudomonadaceae; genus Pseudomonas; species Pseudomonas sp. P5_A2_2. Next base: position 3,173 of record NZ_JBGCUL010000446.1, on the reverse strand, counting down.
GACGCTCGCCCAATGCCTTGACGGTCGGTTGCTCCGGGGCCGCTTCCTGCCACTCCCACAGCACCAGCATCGCCAGGTACTGAGGGTAAGTCAGGCCCAACTGATCGAGCATTGGCTTGTAGGCGCGAATGACCGCCCGGGAAGCGGCGTACAGCTTGAAACACAGCTGGCTGTCGAGCTTCAGGGAATCGACTGACAAGGTATTCATTTGAGCAGGGCTTCGATCTCGCGAGTCAGGTCCTGCGGCTTGGTCGCCGGAGCGAAGCGCTTGACCAGTTGCCCGTCCTTGCCAATCAGGAACTTGGTGAAGTTCCACTTGATGCCCTGGGAACCCAGCACACCCGGTGCGCGCTTTTTCAATTGCACGAACAGCGGATGGGCGCTGGCACCATTGACGTCGATCTTTTTGAACAGCGGGAAGCTGACACCGAAGTTCAATTCGCAGAATTCGGAGATCGCCCCTTCGTTGCCCGGCTCTTGCTTGCCGAACTGGTTGCAAGGAAAACCGAGCACCACCAGGCCCTGGTCCTTGTAGGTCTGCCACAGCTCTTCCAGGCCTTTGTACTGCGGAGTGAAACCGCACTTGCTGGCCGTATTGACCACCAGCACGGCTTTGCCGGCGAAATCCGCCAGGGTCTTTTGCTCACCCTTGATGGTGGTGCAAGGGATGCTCAGCAGGTTGTCGCTCATGTTTGAGGGTCCGAGTGAATGGAAGAAATAACAAAATAGCGAGCAATTGAATTGTGTGCAATTTAAATAATCAAAACGCGGACCAACTGCAGCAGTTGCCGAAGGCTGCGATCTTATGATCCTGACCTTCGGGCAGCCTCAAGAAAGGCCAGATCAAAAGATCGCAGCCTTCGGCAGTTCCTACCGGGGCACCAGGTCCAGGCACACCGAGTTGATGCAATAGCGCAGACCGGTCGGCGGCGGACCATCGGGGAATACATGCCCCAGGTGCGCGTCGCATTTGGCGCAGACCACTTCGGTGCGGATCATGCCGTGGCTGACATCACGGATTTCGGTCATGGCGCTGTCGCCGATCGGCGAATGGAAACTCGGCCAGCCGCAGCCGGAATCGAACTTGGTCCTGGAGTCGAACAGCGGTTCGTTACAGCAGATGCAGTGGTAGACACCGTCGGTCCTGGTGGCGTTGTATTTGCCGGAAAACGGACGTTCGGTGCCCTTGAGGCGGCACACGTTGTACTGCTCTGGATCGAGCATCGCCTTCCACTCTTCCAGGGTTTTTTCCAACTTTTCCATCATCACACCTCAGCGGCTGAAAAAGCCCGATCTGTACCTTTTCCACGGATCGGGCGGCACGTATGATTGCGCCTCGTCAAACGCCAGTCTGGCAGCCAGACCACGCGCATTCAAACGGAAATATGGGTGCTGCATCTCAAGGCGTCAGGCCTGTGTGAATACGCAGGATTCCCAGCACGGTTGCCAAAACGCCGTCTGGATCGTTCATTTTCGGGAACACATCGCCATGCAGGTCAGCAAATCGAACAAGCTCGCCAACGTCTGCTACGACATTCGCGGCCCGGTGCTCAAGCACGCCAAGCGCCTGGAAGAGGAAGGTCATCGCATCCTCAAGCTGAACATCGGCAACCCGGCACCTTTTGGTTTCGAAGCGCCGGATGAAATCCTCCAGGACGTGATCCGCAACCTGCCGACCGCCCAGGGTTATAGCGACTCCAAGGGCCTGTTCAGCGCGCGCAAGGCCGTGATGCAGTACTACCAGCAAAAGCAGGTGGAAGGCGTCGGCATTGAAGACATTTACCTGGGCAACGGCGTTTCCGAACTGATCGTGATGTCGATGCAGGCCCTGCTCAACAATGGCGACGAAGTGCTGGTGCCTGCGCCAGACTATCCGTTGTGGACCGCAGCCGTGAGCCTGTCCGGCGGCAATCCGGTGCATTACCTGTGCGACGAGCAAGCCAACTGGTGGCCGGACCTGGCCGACATCAAGGCCAAGATCACCCCGAACACCAAGGCCCTGGTGATCATCAACCCGAACAACCCGACCGGCGCGGTGTATTCGAAGGAAGTGCTGCTGGGCATGCTGGAACTGGCCCGCCAGCACAATCTGGTGGTGTTCTCCGACGAGATCTACGACAAGATTCTCTACGACGATGCCGTGCACATCTGCACCGCCTCCCTGGCGCCGGACTTGCTCTGCCTGACCTTCAACGGTCTGTCCAAGTCCTATCGCGTGGCCGGTTTCCGTTCCGGCTGGATCGCCATTTCCGGCCCGAAACACCACGCCCAGAGCTACATCGAAGGCATCGACATGCTGGCAAACATGCGCCTGTGCGCCAACGTGCCGAGCCAGCACGCGATCCAGACCGCCCTGGGTGGCTATCAGAGCATCAATGACCTGGTGCTGCCCCAGGGCCGCCTGCTGGAGCAACGCAATCGCACCTGGGAGTTGCTCAACGACATTCCGGGCGTGAGCTGCGTCAAGCCGATGGGCGCGCTATATGCATTCCCGCGGATCGACCCCAAGGTCTGCCCGATCCATAACGACGAAAAATTCGTTCTCGACCTGCTGCTCTCCGAAAAGCTGCTGGTGGTTCAAGGCACCGCATTCAACTGGCCATGGCCGGACCACTTCCGCGTCGTGACCCTGCCCCGTGTCGATGACCTGGAGATGGCCATCGGACGCATCGGCGGCTTCCTCAAGTCCTACCGCCAGTAAGCGATCTGTCACCGTGCGACCCTCCCGCAGGTCGCACGGTGATTCATCCGGCAACATTTGTTTGCATTGCGCCGCTGGCAGTCGCTTTGTCGCTGCCGGACAGCGCCTTGTCTGCTCGCGCCTAACAAAGGCGGGCGCCTTCGACACGAATTGACTGACAAACACTTCCCGCATACTTATCGGAAATGCCCTGCAAGCAGCTAGACTGTTGCCGTAGGACACAGTTTGAAATAGTCACCCGGTTGAATACCCCGGTGCAGCACCTTATATACCCCGCAGTACGCTACATATTTAGCATGAGGAGATTTCTACAACCATGATGCGCATCCTGCTGTTCTTGGCCACTAACCTGGCGGTCGTGCTGATTGCCAGCATCACCCTGAGCCTTTTCGGCTTCAACGGGTTCATGGCGGCCAATGGGGTTGACCTCAACCTCAATCAGCTGCTGATTTTCTGTGCGGTCTTTGGTTTC
>NZ_JBGCUL010000445.1:0-3640 GCF_054177685.1 Pseudomonas sp. P5_A2_2 | reverse complement strand
GTAATGCTGCTGCTCCTTGACAAGGAAAAGGCTGAATCCGGTACCAATCAACGGGCTGAAACGAACCAGACGTTCAAGCGCCCTTTTCAGATTCGAACTGGACATCATCGTGTAGCCMACGATCTGAAAACTACTGGGATGGAATTCCCCGTAGGCTTTCAAACCGATATTCAGATCATCCGAAGCCTGAGCAGCCAGGTCCCAAAGACGATAGATAATGCTTCGCTCGCAGAATGCTCCTGGTTGACTCACGAACCCGACATCCAGTCCCGCCTCCTGGCACAGACCGGCAAGGTCCAGTCCTTGGGCCAGAAACGTATTCGCCAGCATGCTGGCATAACCCGAACTCATTCTATACATGGCGTCCTCATTGACCAATGGAACCGAACGTCCTGTCCGGAGCCGATACTGACATGCACTGAACATATTTCAACAGTGTTTCAGGAATATTAACTATCCATTGAGTTTTAAGAGTTGATCCAAGTATGGGTGCTCCTCATTTTTTTGCCAGCAGGCCAAAACACCCGCGTGGCACCGATGGACAGGAGAACGTCACCTTCAAACACTTCCGCACGGCCCGTCGATATCGAACAATCTTCTCTCCTGCAGCGCAAAAAAATGGAGTAGATGTATGGAATCGCGTAGTCGCATTGCTTTGGTAACGGGTGGTATGGGCGGTATCGGTACGGCAATCAGCCAACGTCTATACAAGGAAGGATTCAAGGTAATCGTCGGCTGCAGCTCTGATTCCAGCCGCAAGAACGACTGGCGTGCCAGCCAACTGGAGGCAGGTTACGAGTTCGAGTTCATCTATGGGGACGTCACCGATTGGGAGTCAACCCGCAAGGCTTTCGAGATGGCCCGTGAACAATTCGGCCCGATCGATGTGCTGGTCAACAACGCCGGCATCACCCGCGACGCGTCTTTTCGCAAGCTCACCCCGGAAGACTGGAACAGCGTGATCGGGACCAACCTGACGGGCTTGTTCAACACCACCAAGCAAGTCATTGAAGGCATGTTGTCCAAAGGCTGGGGGCGGATCATCAATATCTCCTCCATCAACGGTCAGCGTGGCCAGTTCGGTCAGACCAACTACTCCGCCRCCAAGGCTGGCATCCATGGTTTCACCATGGCACTGGCCCGGGAAGTCTCCGGCAAGGGCGTGACCGTCAATACCGTATCCCCAGGCTACATCCAGACCTCCATGACCGCGGCAATTCGTCCGGACATTCTGGAAGGCATGATCGCAGCAACTCCGGTTGGTCGCCTTGGCCAACCCGAAGAGATCGCCTCAATCGTGGCCTGGCTGGCATCCGATGAGTCCGCCTACAGCACCGGTGCCGATTTCTCGGTAAACGGYGGCATGAACATGCAATAACCCCCGATCAGGGCAGGAATGCCCTGGTTTGCTCGACGAATTTTGTCTTTTCGATGAGGTCACGCATGAACGAAGTCGTAATCGTTGCCGCTACTCGTACCGCCATTGGCAGCTTCCAGGGTGCTCTGTCTGCAATTCCCGCAACCGAACTGGGTGCCGCAGTGATTCGCCGCTTGCTGGAGCAGACGGGGATCGATGCCGCTCAAATTGATGAAGTGATACTCGGCCAGGTACTCACTGCCGGCGCTGGGCAGAACCCGGCACGCCAGACAGCGATCAAGGCTGGCTTGCCACACACCACGCCTGCCCTGACCTTGAACAAGGTCTGCGGCTCTGGTCTCAAGGCGGTCCATCTTGCCGTCCAGGCAATCCGTTGCGGCGACGCGGAACTGGTCATCGCTGGCGGTCAGGAAAATATGAGTCTGGCCCCCTATGTTCTGCCCAAGGCACGCACCGGCTTGCGTATGGGCCATGCGCAACTGCAAGACAGCATGATCCAGGATGGTCTGTGGGACGCCTTCAACGACTACCACATGGGTATCACCGCCGAGAATCTGGCGCAGAAGTACGAGATCTCTCGTGAAGCACAGGATACCTTCGCTGCCGCCTCGCAACAGAAAGCCGCAGCAGCCATTGAGGGCGGGCGCTTCCAGAGCGAAATCACCCCGATCCTGATTCCTCAGCGCAAGGGCGAACCGCTGGTCTTCGACACCGACGAACAGCCGCGTATCGACAGCACTGCGCAAGCGTTGGCGAAACTCAAACCGGCATTCCAGAAAGACGGCAGCGTGACCGCCGGCAACGCTTCGACCCTCAACGATGGTGCGGCCGTGCTGTTGCTGGCCAGCGCCGCCAAAGCACAAGCTCTTGGCCTTCCGGTACTGGCACGCATCAAAGCCTATGCCAGCGCCGGCGTGGACCCGTCGATCATGGGCATCGGCCCGGTCCCGGCTACACGCCTGACCCTGCAAAAGGCCGGCTGGAACGTCGAGGACCTGGACCTGATCGAAGCCAACGAAGCCTTCGCCGCCCAGGCGCTTGCAGTTGGTAAAGAGTTGGGTTGGKACACCAGCAAGGTCAACGTCAACGGCGGCGCGATCGCCCTTGGCCATCCGATCGGCGCGTCGGGGGCACGGATTCTGGTGTCGCTGGTGCACGAACTGATCCGTCGCGACGGCAAGAAAGGGCTGGCCACTTTGTGCATCGGCGGCGGACAAGGCGTCGGCCTGGCTATCGAGCGCTAACCAACGGCATCCGGGTAGCCCATGCGCGGACTTGGGACCCTTGTTCCGCGCATCAGGTTGGCGTCAGTCAACGCTGCCCGCATTCCTGCCGTCGCTGTGTCGGAGTCCGGCAAAGCGCGGCTTTTTTCTGCCCGGCTCATCTGTATGGGCAAGGAACTTTATGGACAACAACGCACATACATTCAAAACCTATTGGTCAGGCCAGGTTCCGTTCATCGCTTCCTTTGCAGTGCAACAATTACGCCTATGGGTCAGCACCAATCCGTGGTTTTCCGGGCATGAGCACGGCGCCTGGTTCGAGTTACCTCGCGAAACCCTGGACAGCCTTCAAGCGGATTACCAGGTTCAATGGGGCCAACTCGGCCAAAAACTGCTGACCGGCCAACCCTTCAGCTTCGATGATCGACGCTTCTCCAGCGGCAACTGGAGCGAGCCACTGTTCGGCTCCCTCGCTGCGTTTTACCTGCTCAACGCAAGCTTTCTCCTGAAACTGCTCGACAAGCTGCTGATTGACGAAAAAAAACCGCGCCAACGCCTGCGCTATCTGGTGGAGCAAGCCATTGCCGCCAGTGCGCCAAGCAATTTCCTGGTCAGTAACCCTGATGCGCTTCAGCGTGCGGTTGAGACTCAAGGTGCCAGCCTGCTCACAGGTATGCAGCATCTGGCCAGCGACATGAACGAAGGCAAAATGCGCCAGTGCGATAGCGGCGCCTTCAAGGTTGGCGTCGATCTGGCCAACAMCCCCGGCGAAATCGTCTTTGAGAATCACCTATTCCAGCTAATTCAGTACTACCCGCAAAGCGAAACCCAGTACCGACACCCGGTATTCGTCGTACCTCCGTCGATCAACAAGTACTACATCCTTGATCTGCGCCCGGACAACTCGATGGTCCGCCACCTGCTGGAACAGGGACATCCCGTATTCCTGATGTCCTGGCGCAACTTTGACGAGGAGCACGCTGGCACCACCTGGGATGACCTGATTGAGCACGGGGTAATCGACGCCTTGCAGGTGACC
>NZ_JBGCUL010000444.1:0-3642 GCF_054177685.1 Pseudomonas sp. P5_A2_2 | reverse complement strand
GTGCGGCTTTGCCGACGAGGCCTATTTTTCGCGACGCTTCCGCCAGATACACGGCCAGCCACCTGGACAATTCAGGCGTCAGCAGCTCAATCCTGATACGCCGCAATCGCCGTCGAATACGTGATTGAGTGAGCATTTTTATTAAACGGCGCGACTGTTTCGACTGCGCCAGAACTCGCCCGGCGTAGCGCCCATGATTGACTTGTAGACCCGGGTTAGATGCGGCTGGTCGGCGACCCCCGAGGCTATGGCTGCCTCACCCAGACCGATGCCAGTTCATCACGTTACGCATCCGAACGGACTACCCGGTCATGCCCACGCAAAAAGAATCACCTCAGGCATGAAGTCCTTGCAGGGCCTGGCTTTGCAACAGGGACTTACAAAGCAGTCTCTCAATAAGGGTGACGTGGTCAAGATGGATGTCTTCTGAAGTTTTTGCCTGCAACGGCCCGACTCAGGCTCCTTGCGGTAATCGGAGGGCACTTTATGCCCTTATTTTTTTTGAGGGTGCTGGATGAAACAAAGACAAGTTTCGCTGTTGGCTTTGTTGTTTATGTTTTTGACAGGTTGCACGACTACGCCACCCAAAGATCAAGGCAATCTCTGCAGTATTTACCGTGAGTATCCGGACTGGTACGAGGAMTCGCTGGAAATGCAGAGTGAATATGGGACGCCTCCACATGTGGCCATGGCGATCATGCAGCAGGAAAGCAGCTTCGTGGCAGATGCATTGCCGCCTCGTGACTATCTGCTTTGGGTAATCCCTTGGGGGCGAGTCAGTTCGGCTTATGGTTATGCGCAGGCTCAAGATCCGGTGTGGGGCGAGTACAAGGGCGATACTGGCAACGGTGGTTCGCGTGACAGCTTCGACGACGCGATCATGTTTATCGGTTGGTACACCACTGGCACCCAGCGTCAGTTGGGGATCTCCAAATGGGACACCTACAATCAGTACCTGGCTTACCACGAAGGGCGTGGGGGCTATAGCCGCAATACCTATCGCAGTAAACCCTGGCTGATGCAGGTTGCCCAGAAAGTGCAAAAGCAGTCAGAGATTTACAGCGCCCAACTCAAGCAGTGCCGCCAGGAGTTGGAAGACGAGCGTAGTGGGTGGTTTTAGCGCGGCAGAGCCATCGATTCCGTTGCCCGGCGTTATCTGAAATCAAGGGTTCGCGAGCGAGCGCTGTGCAAACCCTTGGTTGTTTCCGCTCCATTATTTCTATCTTGATCGTGGTTGCCTGATGCTTCAGGACGCCGGGTCTGCCTTGCGGCGATCGCTGCCGGTCGGGTTGCCGGTATCGATCAGCCTTCTTTCCAGCAGTACGTTTTCCAAAGCCTGGCGGTCTGACGGGTTCATTTGATGTTYTCGCTCCTTGAGTTCCAGCAGAATCGGGGTGGACCACTGGCGGTAGGTTTGTTCGGCACTACGATTGAGTGACATGGGTTTCTCCTTGATCAGGCTCCTGCCAATAAAGGCGTCGCAGTTCGATACGCAAAAAACCCTAGTCGACGAAGCGGGTTCTCGCCACTGCTTTACGTCGGACTTCCATTTCCCCAGATGCCCGTAGCGCCAGTGCGCTGTACGTAGTCGCTAAAGTCGCGTGCCGGCCGACCCAGTGCCCGTTGTACGCCATCGGTCACGGGCGTGTTGCGGCCATCGAGCACAGACGTGAACAGGTACAGCACCAGATCGATCAACTCCGGGGGAAGTTGTTCCTGTTCCAATGCTTGTCGATAGGCATCCGCTGGTACGGCCACGAATTCGATGTTGCGATGGGTGGAGCTGGCGATCTCGGTCACGGCTTCGGCAAAGGTCAACGCCCGAGGACCGGTCAATTCATAGAGCTGGTTGGTATGTCCGGGTTGGGTCAGTGCGGCGACGGCACATTCGGCGATGTCTTCTGCATCGACAAAGGGTTCGGCGATATTGCCGACGGGGAGTGCGAGTTCGCCTTGCAGAATGGGTTCAAGAAAGTGCGCCTCGCTGAAATTCTGGCAGAACCAACTGGCCCGCAGAATCGTCCAGTCAATCCCGCTGTTCTGTACGACACGTTCGGCCTGTTCCGCTTCGATCTCACCGCGCCCGGATAACAAGACCAGTTTGCGGACTCCGCTTTTCACTGCCAGGTCGGTGAACGCCTGAATGGTTTCAAGGGCGCCTGGAACGGCGAGATCAGGTTGGAAGGAAATGTAGACCGCATGAGCGCCATCTATCACCGCGTCCCAGGTTGATCGATCTTCCCAGTCGAAAGGGGGATTCGCATGGCGGGAGCCTTGGCGAACGGCCAGGCCGGCAGCCTCGAGTCGTTGGGTGATTCGCCGCCCGGTTTTGCCCGTGGCGCCAAGGACCAGTGTGATTGGTTGATCGGTTTTCATCACGTTCATCTCCATCGGTTAATGTGAGCGGTGCTCACGTTTAAAAGATGATAGATACTCATGTTTTGTCGTCAACCAGCGGATCGGAGTCCCCGACGGATGGACATCTGTTATTGGGCGTTGGCGGATGCGATGCTAAGGTGAGTACATGTCACGTTATTGACCGGGAAATTCACTCGTGCGCAAAAAGACCCTTGAAGCCCTCGAACAGCCTGCTGTGCAAGCGGCTCGACGCAATCCCACGCAACAACGCAGCCGCGAACGTCAGGAGCGGATTCTGACAGTGGCGACTCAATTGATTGCGGACAAAGGCTGCGACCAACTCAAGATGAGTGAAATTGCCGAGCGTTCCGGGATCTCGATCGGTTCCCTTTATCAGTATTTCCCCGACAAGAGTTCCGTCATCCGCACACTGGCCGAACGCTACAACGCTGAAAGTCGTCGTTGCATTACACAGGCGATGGAGGCTGTCGAGGATGCCCGGGGCTTGCAGGCAGCCTATTCGCAGTTGCTCGATCTGTATTACGAGATCGTGATGGCGACACCGGTGATGCGTGACATCTGGTCCGGCATGCAGGCCGACAAGCAGCTGTTGCAGCTGGAGTTGGGGGAGAGCCGGATTGCCGGAACGCTGCTGGCCCAGGCCATGGTTCGTGTCTTTGCGCAAAGCGATGAGCAGCAGGTTCGGGAATCCGCGTTTTTGATCTGGCACCTGGGCGAGGCGACCATGCGCCTGGCGGTTACTTGTGCGCCAGAGGAAGGGCGAGCTCTGGTCGAGGCGTTCAAGCGCATGTCCCTGCGCGAGGTCATGGAGCCGGCGCGCAAGGGCGTCGACAAGTAATGGGGTTTCTGTTCATGTGTGCCCGCAGCCAGGCCGGGTTGTAAGAAAGGATGGAAATCCAGCGGGCAGCCAAACGTTCGGAGACGTCACTGTCACCGATCATGCTGCCCGAATCAGGCCTGTCCTCGCAGTGCAAATCCGTGACGGATCATCTGAACCTGGGCAGAGGCGGGTCGACAGGTTTGAGTGACGACAGCGTGTGCCGAATCAGCGGCGTGTCCTTCTCGATGTCGTTCAGGCGATCACGAATTCTGAGGGCGGTGGGGTGCCCGCCTTGATGATCGACCCAGTCGGCAATTTCCTTGCAGGCCGCGGCCAAGCGAGCCTGACGGGAGTCCAGCAAGGTGAGCAGGGTGGTGATGGACTCTTTTTCGGACATGGGTGACACCTCCGTTCAAGAAACCTGGGTGTGGCAACAAAAAGCC
>NZ_JBGCUL010000443.1:0-3661 GCF_054177685.1 Pseudomonas sp. P5_A2_2 | reverse complement strand
GACCTGATCTTCACCCATATCTCCGCCAAGGTGCCCGGCACCGAAGATTTCCTGATCAACCCGTTCGGGTTGATGTTTCATGAAGTTACCGCGTCGAGCCTGGTCAAGGTGGATCAGGCCGGCAACAAGCTGATGGACAGTCCTTACGAGATCAATCCGGCGGGTTACACCATCCACAGCGCCGTGCATGAAGTTCGTCACGATGTCGTCTGCGTGCTCCACACCCACACGGCTTCAGGGGTGGCGGTGTCGGCACAGAAGCAGGGCGTTCTGCCGATCAGTCAACAGTCGTTGTTCGTGCTTTCCAGCCTGGCCTACCACGCCTACGAAGGCGTGGCGCTCAACCATGAAGAGAAAGTGCGGCTGCAGGCCGACCTCGGTGAAAACAATTTCCTGATGCTGCATAACCACGGTCTGCTGACCTGCGGCAGCACCATCGCCGATACGTTCCTGATGATGTTCACCTTTACGCGTGCCTGCGACATTCAGGTCATGGCGCAAAACGGTGCCGCTGAACTGATTGCCATCGAACCGCAGATTCTGGCAGGCGCCAAAGCCATGATCGCGGGTGTCACCCGAAGTGCTCAAGGCATGGGCGGAGCGCTGGCATGGCCGGCGCTGCTGCGTAAACTCGATAAACTGGACCCGGGCTATAAACTCTGATGGAACTCGCCGAGATCCCCTTGTGTGTCTGGCGTAAACGCAGCCAGACGTTCGTATTCCGTGGTCAAAGCATCCGTTACTGGACAGCAGGGCAGGGTGAGCCGCTGTTGCTCATTCACGGCTTCCCGTCCGCCAGTTGGGACTGGCATTACTTGTGGCAGCCTTTGAGCCAGCGGTTTCGCGTGATCGCTTGCGACATGCTGGGCTTCGGCGACTCGGCCAAACCGGCGAATCACGAATACAGCCTGTTGGAGCAAGCGGATCTGCAACAGGCACTGCTTGAACACCTGAATGTCGAACAGCCGGTGCACCTGTTCGCCCACGATTACGGCGACAGCGTGGCCCAGGAACTGCTGGCCCGGCATTACGAGTCGCGGGTGGAGCTGGCCAGTTGCGTGTTTCTCAACGGCGGGTTGTTTGCGGAAACCCATCGCCCGGTATTGATACAAAAACTCTTGCTCAGCCCAGTGGGCTGGATCATTGGCCGCGCCTTCAGCCGTGATGGTCTGGTGAGAAACTTCCGGCAGATTTTCGGTCCGCAAACCCGCCCCAGTGAAAGCCAGATGGATGATTTCTGGAGCCTGGTCGAAAGCCAGCGCGGGCCACGGATCATGCATAAATTGATCGCCTACATCCCGGAGCGACGCGTCTGGCGCAACCGCTGGGTGAGCGCGATGCAACGCGGTGAAGTGCCGCTGCGAATGATCGATGGCGGGGTCGATCCGATCTGCGGCGCGCACATGGTCGAGCGTTACCGGGAGCTGATCCCGGAGGCGGACACGGTCGTATTGCCCGACATCGGCCACTACCCGCAGATCGAGGCCCCTTGTGAAGTGCTCAAGCACTACTTGGCGTTTCGCGATCAATTGCTGTTGCCGCCGTGCAAGGCGGCGTGTTCCTGATTCGCAGCGTTGAATCTGTTCTGCTTCTGTGGGACCGCGTCATCCTGTCCGATGCGATCATCATCCCCCAGCCTTATCGCCCACCATTCAGCCTCCCCCGTGTTCATTGTGACCTGCCGCGCAGTGCCTGAAACTCGGACTCATTGTTCCCTGGCCTGCTGGAGTCCCCCATGAATGAGTCTGTGCGCTTCGAAGATAAAGTCGTGATCATCACCGGAGCCGGTGGCGGCCTGGGACGGGCGCATGCACTGCTGTTCGCCAAACAGGGCGCCAGGGTGCTGGTCAACGATCTTGGCGGCTCGGCCCAGGGCGAAGGCGCCAACGCTTCGGCTGCCGACCGCGTGGTAGCGGACATTCGCGAGGCCGGCGGCATCGCCGAGGCCAACCACGACTCGGTCACTGACGGTGACAAACTGGTCCAGCACGCCCTGGACGTCTTCGGTCGCGTCGACGTGGTGGTCAACAACGCCGGGATCCTGCGTGACAAGACCTTCCACAAAATGGATGACGCCGACTGGGATCTGGTTTACCGCGTCCACGTCGAAGGTGCCTACAAAGTCACCCGTGCCGCCTGGCCGCACATGCGCGAGCAAAACTACGGTCGGGTGATTTTCACTGCGTCGACCTCGGGCATCTATGGCAACTTCGGCCAGTCCAACTACGGTATGGCCAAGCTCGGTCTCTATGGCCTGACCCGTACCCTGGCCATCGAAGGCCGCAAGAACAACATCCTGGTCAACGCCATCGCCCCCACCGGCGGCACGCGCATGACCGAAGGCTTGATCCCGCCGCAGGTCTTCGAACAGCTCAAGCCGGAACTGGTCAGCCCGCTGGTGGTGTACCTGGCCAGCGAGAACTGCCAGGAAACCTCCGGTCTGTTTGAAGTCGGCGGCGGCTGGATGGGCAAGGTCCGCTGGGAGCGCAGCCTCGGTGCCGGGTTCGATCCACGGACGGGTTTCTCCCCGGAAGACGTGGCGGCGCACTGGCAGCAGATTTGCGACTTCGAGGGTGCGGCGCATCCGAAAGACAACATCGAAGCGCTGAAGGAAATGATGGGGAATTTGCACAGATATACGCTCTGATAGCGCCGGCAAGGCCACATTGATTGACCTTGCCGGTTGTTGCGTTTGTCGGCTGGGAGCCGTTTGTTACCGATCAGCCAGGAAAGTATTTGACTACCAGTGCCTTCAGATTGGCAGCTGTTTGCACGTCCATTTTTCCGTCGAAGTTTTCCGGGCGAAAATGCATCTGGAATGCCCGCACCAACTGTTGAAAGCCGCCTTCCGTTGACGCGCCCGAAACATCGTATCCATAGGTTTTGAACAGTCCCAACAATTCGTTTCGGGCGGGAATGCCCGAAGTGTTGTATTGGCGCAGATACTCGTCCCGAGTGGTTGCATCGAACCAGGCGCCGACGCCTTTCAAGTACAGCGCCTGCCAGGGAAACATCGGCCCCGGGTCACTCTTGCGACCGATCGAAACATCGGAGTGGCCCAAAACCTGCGTCGGTGTGATATCCGGGTAGCGCTTGAGGATGTTCAGCGCCAGTTGTTCAATCGCAGCAATCTGCTCGGGGTGATACGGCGGGAAGGTGAATTCGCCTTTGTTGTCGGTCGCCAGGTTGACGACTTCAATGCCGATGGACGTGTCATTCAGATTGCTGCGGTTACCCCACTGACTGACACCTGCGTGCCACGCGCGACAGGTTTCATCCACCAGGCTGAAAACTTCCTGCACGGTATGGCCGGCTTTCAGGTAACTGGGGTCAGTGATATCTGGAATCAGATAGTGCGCGCTGACATTCGGGCCGGTCAGGGCACTGACAGAACTTGAAAAGTTAGCGGCCGTGTAGTGAAGAATCAGAAAGCGTATTCGACTGTTGAAGCTTCGGGTTGAGCGATACTGGTTGTAGTTGATGGGTTTCATGGTTGCACTCGCAATAAGTAAGTTTGAAGCCGGACGAAGATAAAAGTCGTGCGCCGACTTGCTGTTCAACTTAATGGCTCGAGTGCCATTGGTGTTTACCTATGCTTGTAGGTGCTTTCTGAAAGAAATGTAGGTATTCGAAGTTTTGCCTGGATGGTCAGGGGTTACCG
>NZ_JBGCUL010000442.1:0-3680 GCF_054177685.1 Pseudomonas sp. P5_A2_2 | reverse complement strand
GGAGTGATCCAGCCGGCGCGGGGCAGGGCGGTTTCGTAGATCACGTCACCGACCAGCTTGCCGTCGTCCTGACGGTTGATGCCGACATCGATCACGATCGCGCCCTCCTTGATCCATTCACCCTTGACCAGGCCCGGCTTGCCGGCGGCCACGACGACCAGGTCCGCACGGCCGACATGGCCGGCCAGGTCCTTGGTAAAACGGTGGGTGACCGTCACGGTGCAACCGGCCAGCAGCAGTTCCATGGCCATCGGGCGACCAACGATATTGGACGCACCGACGACCACGGCATTCATCCCGTAGAGATCGACCCCGGTGCTTTCCAGCAGGGTCATGATGCCTTTGGGGGTGCAGGGGCGCAGCAGCGGGATGCGCTGGGCCAGGCGACCGACGTTATAAGGATGGAATCCGTCGACGTCTTTATCCGGACGAATGCGCTCCAGCAATCTGGAGGCGTCCAGGTGTTCGGGAAGCGGAAGCTGGAGCAGAACGCCGTCGATTGCAGGATCGTCGTTCAGGCGATCGATCAGTTCGGTCAGCGCTTCTTGAGTGGTTTCGGAAGGCAGGTCATAAGCTTGGGATAGAAAGCCGACCTCTTCACAGTCTTTACGCTTGTGCGAGACATAAACCTGAGAGGCAGGATCGCTGCCGACCAGGATCACCGCAAGCCCGGGCGTGCGCAGGCCTTGCTGGCGACGCTCGGTGACACGTTGGGCGATCTGCTGGCGCAGGCTGGCGGCGATCGATTTGCCGTCGATTAGTTGTGCAGTCATTGCGCGTGATTAACCATCGAGAGGGGAAAAAAAGAGAACGCATTCTCGCATGTCATGCGGTGAGGGCAAAGGCGCTTGGTCTGCAAATTCCCCTAACTCCTTTAATTAAATGAATTTTTTTTAAAAAGGATTTGACGATCTTCGGGGGGCTCTATACTATTCGTCGCACTTGTCGGGCACAGCCTAGCACTGGTTAAGAAGGTTGAGCGGGATTTTGGTTCTGCGAGACTGGAAAGCACTTAGTTTGTAGTCCTCCAAGGGTACAGCTAACAAGGCGCCCGTAGCTCAGCTGGATAGAGCATCCGCCTTCTAAGCGGATGGTCGCAGGTTCGAGTCCTGCCGGGTGCGCCATTAGGCAGCTTTGGCACAAGTAACGCGATATGGTGGGCGTAGCTCAGTTGGTAGAGCACGGGATTGTGACTCCCGTTGTCGTGGGTTCGATCCCCATCGTCCACCCCATATTTCGAAAGGCGCCAGATTGAAAAGTCTGGCGCCTTTTTTGTTTCGGTGGCCGCAGGTTCCGGGCTGCAGGGGCAGGGCGTTTCGTCGTATTTATGTTTCTCGATGATGCTGTCCTGTCCGCCGGCCTTGCTTGCGAGATCGGCTGTCAGGGAGGTGATTGGCGATCTCTTCTATATATAGAAGGGTCGGCGCAGAGCCCTGGCGTGATTGGTTGTATTTGCCATCGGGGCGAGGTGCATTCGTGCATTCGCACCTATAAATTGCCTGCTGTGTTTTTACCCGTTTTCAGTAGGGTGACTTCTTGAGTTTGACCCACTAGAATGCATGCCCTTGATTCTGGGGTCGGAAACGGCCGGCTAACGTCTGTGCAACGAGGAATATCCATGCAAGTTTCTGTTGAAAATACTACTGCTCTTGAGCGCCGCATGAGCGTCACCGTGCCGGCTGAGCGCATCGAGAGCCAGGTCAACAAGCGTCTGCAGCAGACCGCCCAAAAGGCCAAGATTGCTGGCTTCCGTCCAGGCAAAGTGCCGATGAGCGAAATCAAGCGCCGTTTCGGTGCCGACGCTCGCCAGGAAGCTGTAGGCGACGTGATCCAGTCTTCCTTCTACGAAGCTGTGGTTGAGCAGAAGCTGAACCCGGCTGGCCAGCCTTCGATCGAGCCTAAGTCCCTGGAAGCGGGCAAGGACCTGGAATACGTTGCCGTATTCGAAGTGTTCCCTGAGTTCACCGTTGCCGGCTTCGAAGGTATCACCGTCGAGCGCCTGAGCGCTGACGTGGCTGATGCCGATCTGGACAAAATGCTGGAAATCCTGCGCAAGCAGAACACCCGTTTCGAAGTGGCCGATCGCGCTGCCCAGAACGAAGACCAGCTGAACATCGATTTCGTCGGCAAAGTCGACGGTGAAGTGTTCGCTGGCGGTTCCGCCAAGGGTACTCAGCTGGTTCTGGGTTCCGGCCGCATGATCCCTGGTTTCGAAGATGGCCTGGTTGGCGCTAAAGCCGGTGAAGAACGCGTTCTGAACCTGACTTTCCCAGAGGACTATCAGAACCTGGACCTGGCTGGCAAAACCGCCGAGTTCACCGTGACCGTCAACACCGTTTCCGAGCCAAAGCTGCCAGAACTGACCGAAGAGTTCTTCGCTCAATTCGGCATCAAGGAAACCGGTCTGGATGGCTTCCGTGCCGAAGTTCGCAAGAACATGGAGCGCGAGCTGCGTCAGGCGATCAAATCCAAGGTCAAGAATCAGGTAATGGACGGTCTGCTGGCCACCAACCCGATCGAAGTGCCAAAGGCTCTGCTGTCCAACGAAGTTGACCGTCTGCGTGTGCAGGCTGTCCAGCAGTTCGGCGGCAACATCAAGCCTGACCAACTGCCGGCCGAGCTGTTCGAAGAGCAAGCCAAGCGCCGCGTAGTGCTGGGCCTGATCGTGGCTGAAGTGGTCAAGCAATTCGACCTGAAGCCTGACGAAACCCGCGTTCGCGAGATGATTCAGGAAATGGCTTCGGCCTACCAGGAGCCTGAGCAGGTTGTGTCCTGGYACTACAAAAACGACCAGCAACTGAACGAAGTTCGTTCTGTTGTGCTGGAAGAGCAAGTTGTGGATACTGTTCTGCAGAAAGCTAGCGTGACCGACAAATCGGTCTCTTACGAAGAAGCGGTCAAGCCGGTAGAAGCACCACAAGCCGACTGATCACTTTTGCGGTAAGAAGCAAACACCATAAGCCAGCCTTCGTGCTGGCTTATGCGTATTCAAGACATAACTATTTGGGAGTGACTGCAGAGCATGTTCCGTAATTCGTATATTCAGCAGAACTCTGATATCCAGGCCGCAGGCGGTCTGGTCCCGATGGTTGTCGAGCAGTCCGCTCGTGGCGAGCGCGCCTACGACATCTACTCGCGACTGCTCAAGGAGCGAGTGATCTTTCTGGTTGGCCCGGTAGAGGACTACATGGCCAACCTGATCTGTGCGCAACTGCTGTTCCTTGAAGCGGAAAACCCGGACAAGGACATCCATCTCTATATCAACTCCCCGGGCGGTTCGGTGACGGCAGGGATGTCGATCTACGACACCATGCAGTTCATCAAGCCCAACGTGGCGACCACCTGTATCGGTCAGGCGTGCAGCATGGGCGCGTTTCTGCTGACGGCCGGTGCCGCTGGCAAGCGTTACTGCCTGCCGAACTCGCGTGTGATGATTCACCAGCCATTGGGCGGTTTCCAGGGTCAGGCGTCGGATATCGAAATCCATGCCAAGGAAATCCTCTTTATTCGTGAGCGTCTCAACACGCTGATGGCCCTGCATAGCGGGCGCACTCTTGAAGAAATCGAGCGCGATACCAACCGCGACAATTTCATGAGTGCAGAAGCCGCGCGTGAGTACGGGTTGATCGATGAAGTGATTACCCAGCGCCCTGCCTGAAATAAGCAGCTCAAAATAGGGT
>NZ_JBGCUL010000441.1:0-3695 GCF_054177685.1 Pseudomonas sp. P5_A2_2 | reverse complement strand
GTGTCAGCCAACATCAATGCTGGATGTGCCGGCCTCATCGTCGGAACGCCGCCCGGACCAAGCTCGCTCCCACAATGTTCGAGGGTACACACAGATTTCGTGTCCGACACAGTTCAACTGTGGGAGCGAGCYTGCTCGCGAWAGCGGAGTGTCAGCCAACATCAATGCTGGATGTGCCGGCCTCATCGTCGGAACGCCGCCCGGACCAAGCTCGCTCCCACAATGTTCGAGGGTACACACAGATTTCGTGTCCGACACAGTTCAACTGTGGGAGCGAGCTTGCTCGCGATAGCGTCAGGTCAGTCAACATAGATGTTGAATGTTCTGCCGTCATCGCGAGCACGCTCCCACAGGGTTTTGTGTATGTCGTACTGACTCTGAATTAAACCACCCGCGCCGGATGCTGTTGACGCGGGTCGCCGAGCATGGTGCGGTGGGACGGCGGCTGGCGGCCTTCGGCTTCGCTGATGCCATAACCAGGGGCGATTTCGGCGGTGATCAGGGTCTGCCCGGACAACGCCATCAACTGTGGATCATTGAGCAAGGCATGAATCACCCGCCCGTTGAACTGTGGGGTTTCGGCGTGAGCCAGAAACGCCTGGTACTGCTCGCCATGCTGCTCACCGGCAATCCTGGTGCGTTCGGTCAGTTGCGGGCCGAGCCACAGCGACAACGCCGCTACACCCTGCCCTTCGAAATCAATCGCCATGTCCGCCGCCAGCTTATCGACCCCGGCCTTTTGCGCGCCATACGCCGGGCCATGCATGTAGCAGCCGGCACCGAACGACGACGTGAAGCAAATCAGGCCTTGAGTACTTTTCAGCAACAGCGGTGCCGCATAGTAGCTGGCAATGTAGGCCGAGCGCAGGCCGACGTCGAGAATGCGCACCAGCTCCAGCGGTTTGGCCCAGAACGGCCCTGGCTCGATCARCCGGTCATGGATGAACGCGGCGTTGTTGACCAGCAAATCCAGATGCCCGCACTCTGCTTCTACTCGGGTAAACAGCGCCTGAACCTGCGCGTCATCGGCGTGATCACAGACCACCGCGATACCGCGCCCACCGGCAGCGGTGATTGCCGCAGCGGTGTCCTCCAGCGAACCGCTCAAGGCATGTCCGTACAAGTTCGACCCGCCCTGCGCCGGGGCGCGACCGGTGACATACACCGTCATGCCCGCCGCCCCGAGGGCCAGGGCAATGCCCTGACCCACTCCGCGACTGGCGCCGGTCACAACGGCAATCTGTGGACGCTGACTGTTCATTCGACACTCCCGAACAAGGCTTTCGCCGACGCGGTTTCGCTCTGGCGCTTGATGTGATTGGCCGCCAGGTAACCGAAGGTCATGGCCGGGCCGATGGTCGAACYGGCGCCCGGATAGGTGCGGCCCATCATCGAGGCGGCGCTGTTGCCGATGGCGTACAGGCCGTTGATCGGTTCTCCGTCTTCGTGCAGCACGCGGGCGTGTACGTCGGTCAGCAGGCCACCCTTGGTGCCGATGTCGCCGGCGTCGATGCGCACGGCGTAGAACGGCCTCTTGAGCAACGGCGCCAGGCACGGATTGGGTTGCACGTTCGGGTCGCCGTAGTAGCGATCGAACAGCGACTCACCCTTGTGGAAATCCTCGTCGACGCCCTGCACGGCCATGCCGTTGAAGCGCTGCACGGTGCGCACCAGCCCGCCAGAATCGACGCCGATTTTCGTCGCCAGTTCTTCCAGACTCGATGCCTTGTGGAAGTAATCACGCAGATGCTCGGGCAATTGCCAATCGCGCTGGGCATAGCCCGGCAGCAAGGCGCCGCACGGGTATTTGCGGCGGAACTCGGCGTCGAACACCATCCAGCACGGCACGCTCACGGCGCCTTCGCGGTTGTTGGCGTACATCGCGTAAACAATATCGGTGTAGGGCGCGGCTTCGTTGACGAAACGCTCCCCCGCCGCGTTGACCATCACGCACCCCGGCAAGGTGCGTTCAACGAACAGCGCACGCTGTTTTTCTTCGCCCTTGACGTAAGTGGTCGGCGCCCACCAGCTGTGCTCCATCAACGCGGTCCGCGCGCCAAGGGCCTGGCCGGCGCGAATGCCGTCGCCGGTATTGTTCGGCGGCGTGGCACTCCAGTTCGCCTGGGACGGCTGTGGCAGGTACTGCTCACGCATCGCCTGATTACGCTCGAAGCCCCCAGCGGCGATGATCACCCCGTAACGTGCCTTGACGTTGAGCAACTGACCGTTGCGATTGACCCGCGCCCCGCCGACCCGCTCGCCGATCAGCAGCAGCTCTTCCAGCGCACAGTTGAGCCACAGCGACTTGCCGCGATCCTGCAACGAACAGCGCAAGGCACCGATCAAGGCATTGCCCAGGGTCAGAAAACGGTCGCGGCGGGACAAGCGCCGCCCCTCGCGATCCCGCCAGTAGCGCCACATCACCCGCAGGGTCAGGCGCAACCAGCCTGGGCCACGGCACAGCAGCACCTGCGCTTCTTTCATGGTCATCGCCATGCGCCCCATCATCAGGGTGCCGGGGGACGGCGCACGCATACGCAGGAATTCTTCACCGAGCTCGGCGGCATCGAACGGTTGCGGATCCATCGAGCGATAGCCCGGTTTACCGCCCTCGACTTCCGGATAGTAATCGGCGTAACGCGGTTGCGCCTCGAAGCGCACGCGGGTGTGTTGTTCCAGGTACTCGACCATCTCCCGGCCGTGCTCGACATAGGCTTCGATGCGCCCGTCGTCGATCTCGCCATGGGTCACGGCGCGGATGTAGGCAATCGCTTCGGCCGCCGAATCACTACCGCCGATCGCATTGATCCGGTGGTTATTGGGGATCCAGATGCCGCCGCCGGACACCGCCGAGGTGCCGCCGTACTCGCCGCTCTTTTCGATCAGCAACGCATTCAGGCCCAGGTCGTGGGCGCGCAGCGCAGCGGTCATGCCCCCGGCTCCCGAGCCAATCACCAACACATCACAGCACTCGTCCCATTTGATCCCGGCAGCGTTCATGCGATCACCCTTGTTCAGCGCCCATCAGGCAGAAACCGCCACCGCCGGATCTTCGCCCGGTGCAGTCGGTCTCGGGATTGTTCGCCGCAAGCGCCGGGTGTTCATCGTCCGATAAGACTAAGGCCAGACCTGCGGCCGCCCCGTACAAATCGCTTAGTCCGCTTGGACGATGTTGCGCACAAGTCGTGACTCCATAGTCGCCCACAGTACCAATCACCCCCCAGAAATGCAGGTCGGGCAGGTCTGACCTGGGCCATGAGGACGACATGATAAAAACAATAATCGCCCCACCAACACAGCACCCTCGCACACAGCTTGTTCTATTGATGCTGGCTGGCGGACTAAGCGCTCACGTTAATGCCATGAGCTTTCAGCCGAGCGAAGACTTGAGCATCGACTGGGACACCACACTGACGTACAGCCTCGCCTGGCGGACCGAGTCTCGCGATCACAAACTGACCGCCAATGCCAACGGCAACGACGGCGACAACGCGTTCGACAAAGGCAGCCTGATCAACAACCGCAGCGGCTTTCTCACCGAAGCCAACATCAAGTGGCAGGACGACTACGGTGTGTTCGTCCGGGCGACCGGTTTCTACGACAACGTCTACGATCAGGACAACGACAACACCACCGGCACCTCGAACTGCTTTGCCGGCGGCCATTGCAGCCAGCCTGACCGCTTCTCCCAGGAC
>NZ_JBGCUL010000440.1:0-3706 GCF_054177685.1 Pseudomonas sp. P5_A2_2 | reverse complement strand
CAAATGGCACCGATGGTGACATTCGTGTGTACACATTTTTTGTGAGCAGACACATAACCAATGTGGGAGGGGGGGATTTCACAAGGCTTGGGATCAGGCTTTCGACTTGCTGATGATATTCCCCACATGCAGCCCGCATTCCTTCTGCGTCGCTTCTTCCCACCACCAACGGCCTTCGCGCTCATGCTGGTTCGGCAGTACCGGGCGGGTGCAGGGTTCGCAGCCGATACTGATGAAGCCGCGCTCGTGCAGACTGTTGTACGGCAGCTCCAGCATGCGGATGTAACCCCAGATCTCTTCGCTGGTCATTTGCGCCAGCGGGTTGAACTTGTACAGGGTGCGTTCCGGGGTGGAGAACGCGGTGTCGATTTCCATCACCGCGACGGCGCTGCGGGTCCCCGGGCTCTGGTCGCGGCGCTGGCCGGTGGCCCAGGCTTTCACGCCGGACAGCTTGCGGCGCAGGGGTTCGATCTTGCGGATGCCGCAGCATTCGCCATGGCCGTCCTTGTAGAAGCTGAACAGGCCCTTTTCCTTCACGAAGGGTTCGAGTTTCGTGTAGTCCGGCGACACCAGTTCGATGTCGATCTTGTAGTKCTCGCGTACCTGATCGATGAAACGGTAGGTCTCCGGGTGCAGGCGGCCGGTGTCGAGACTGAACACCTTGACGTTCTTGTTCAGCTTCCAGGCCATGTCCACCAGCACCACGTCCTCGGCGCCGCTGAAAGATATCCACAAGTCATCACCGAACTCGGCAAACGCGAGTTTCAGGATGTCCTGGGCGGATTTGTTGGCATAGGTCGTGGCGAGTTCCACGACGTCGAACGTTGGGCTCATCAGGGCGGCTTCCTACAGGTCGGTGGCGCTGGGCGCTCTATATAAGGCCGATGGTAACAAAAAGCTGCGCCGATCGGGGCATCCTCTGCGTTGCGCAGGCAGGCCCGAGTCGCTAGAGTTCGGCAATCTTTTTGCTCGCCCGACTCAATAATCAATACAAATGGGAGTGTCTTGTGGAAATTGCCTGTCTGGATCTAGAAGGTGTGCTGGTCCCGGAAATCTGGATCGCCTTCGCCGAAAAAACCGGGATCGAATCCCTCAGGGCCACCACCCGGGACATTCCCGACTACGACGTGCTGATGAAGCAGCGCCTGCGGATTCTCGACGAGCACGGCCTGAAACTTTCCGACATTCAGGAAGTGATCGCCACGCTCAAGCCGCTGGATGGCGCCATCGAGTTCGTCGACTGGTTGCGCGAGCGCTTCCAGGTGGTGATCCTGTCGGACACCTTCTATGAGTTCTCCCAGCCGCTGATGCGCCAGCTGGGCTTCCCGACCTTGCTCTGCCATCGCCTGATTACTGACGACAGCGGGCGAGTCACTGATTATCAACTGCGTCAGAAAGATCCCAAGCGTCAGTCGGTCCTGGCCTTCAAGAGCCTCTACTACCGGGTGATCGCGGCGGGGGATTCCTACAACGACACCACGATGCTGGGCGAGGCCGATGCCGGGATTCTGTTCCATGCGCCGGAAAACGTGATTGCGCAGTTCCCGCAGTTCCCGGCGGTGCATACGTTTGAAGCGTTGAAGCAGGAGTTCATCAAGGCTTCGAACCGGACCTTGAGTTTGTAAACACATTGCCTGTAGGAGCAGGGGTGTCAGAGGTTTTGCAGGGTATCGAGCAACACCTTCACCTTGGTGATTGATTCCTGATACTCAGCCTGCCACTCCGAGTCCGCGACAATCCCGCCGCCGCCCCAGCAACACACCTGCCCGTCCTTGACCAGCAAGCTACGGATGGCGATGGAACTGTCCATTTCGCCWCGCACGTCCAGGTAGACCAATGAACCGCAATACAGTCCGCGTCGGGTCGGTTCCAGTTCATCGATGATCTGCATGGCGCGAATCTTTAGCGCGCCGGTAATCGAGCCGCCGGGGAAGCTGCCGGCGATC
This sequence comes from Pseudomonas sp. P5_A2_2, assembly GCF_054177685.1. Lineage (NCBI taxonomy): Bacteria > Pseudomonadati > Pseudomonadota > Gammaproteobacteria > Pseudomonadales > Pseudomonadaceae > Pseudomonas > Pseudomonas sp. P5_A2_2. The sequence goes on along the minus strand of NZ_JBGCUL010000440.1, from coordinate 1,760 downwards.
AGGTCCAGGGCATCGCGCCCATCCGCCAGTTCACCGGTGACGCTGCTCACCAGGTGATGTACGTTTGGATAGCTTTCCAGGCTGAACAACTCCGGCACTCGTACTGAACCGGTGCGGCAGGTCCGGCCGAGGTCATTGCGCAGCAGGTCGACGATCATCAGGTTTTCCGCGCGATCCTTGGGGCTGGCCAGCAATTCGGCGGCGTTCGCGGCGTCTTGCTCAGGCGTCAGGCCCCGCGGGCGAGTGCCCTTGATCGGACGGGTTTCCACATGACCCTGGCTGACTTTGACGAAGCGTTCCGGCGACAGGCTGAGTACGGCATCGCCGTCAGGCAGGCTCTGAAAACCGGAAAAAGGCGTCGGGCACGCTGCGCGCAGCGCACAGTAAGCGATCCACGGATCACCCTGGCAGGGCGCTCGAAAACGCTGGGCGAAGTTGACCTGATAACAGTCGCCGGCCTGAATGTATTGCTGGATGCGCCCGATTGCCTGTTGATACTGGTCAGCGCTCAACTCGGCAGTCATCGGGGTGAGCAGTTTGAAGGGCGCGACCGCTTCAGGTGCCGGTTGGTTGAACAGATCGATCAGGCGCTGACGCTCGCTCTCTGGCAGTGTCGGGTGGAACACCAATTGACTGGTCAGTGAACGGTGATCGCTGACCAATGCCCAGCCGTACAGGCCGAAACGCGCGTCAGGCAGTTGCAGGTCGTCCTGTGCCTGGCTCGGCAGGCGCTCCAGATGTCGGCCGAAATCGTAACTCAGGTAGCCGATCAATCCACCGGCAAACGGCAACTCATAGGGTGTTGGCAGAGCGGCTTCGCCCAGGCGTGTCAGGTTATCGCGCAGGCGTTGCAGGAAAGCTTCGCCACTTTCGTCGGGCGATACCGTCAATTGTTCCAGCGGCCAGGCGCTGAGCAGGTCATAGCGACCCCGGTCAGCACTGGGGCGACCGCTGTCGAGCAGCACGGCGCCGGGGGCATGACGTATCGCCGTGAAATACTCGGCGGGGTTGGCACGATAGGGCAGCGGGTGTACGGAACAGGTCAGCATGGGCGGGGGAGATCAGCCATTGAGGCGGGGTGGCGATTGTAGACCTCTGCAGGATTTGGTCCTAGAGGGATGTTGGAAAGAGGCATATTGATAACGGCCGAAACAAAACTCTGTGGCGAGGGAGCAAGCTCCCTCGCCACAAAAGATCAGCCTTCGACCGCAGGAATATGCCCAAACATCTCCTGCACAAACGCCACGCGCTCTTTGACCGATTCGGTCACGCCACGAGCCTTCAGGTCTTCCAATCGTGCTTCCACCGCATGAGTACGCAACGTCAGCCCGCAGTCATTGGCAATCTGGATATTCAACCCCGGCCGGGCGTTGAGCTCCAGAATCAGCGGGCCTTTGTCCTGGTCCAGGACCATGTCGACACCGATGTAGCCCAAGCCGCACAACTCATAACAGCCGGCGGCGAGTTTCATGAAACCGTCCCAGTAGGGCAGTTGCACGCCATCCACTGCGTTGGTGGTGTCCGGGTGTTTGTTGATGATGTTGTTCAGCCAGGTGCCGCGCAGGGTCAGGCCGGTGGCCAGGTCCACACCGACGCCGATGGCGCCCTGGTGCAGGTTGGCCTTGCCGTTGGACTGGCGCGTCGGCAGGCGCAGCATGGCCATCACCGGGTAGCCCATCAAAACAATGATGCGAATGTCCGGCACGCCTTCGTAACTGATGCTCTTGAAGATCTGGTCCGGAATCACACGGTACTCGATC
>NZ_JBGCUL010000439.1:0-3706 GCF_054177685.1 Pseudomonas sp. P5_A2_2 | reverse complement strand
GCGGAGCGCAATTCGCGTTGCTGCTCCAGGGTTTCCAGTTCGGCCTTGTAGTTTTGCGCATCGGTCTCGGAATGGAACATCCCGACCAGCAGGTCTTGTTGATGCACATCCCAGATCCGGATACCAGCGGCTACACCCTCGTGGGATTTATGTGAATCGTCGCGTTCAGTTACTTTTACGGTCATCTGCTAGCTCCAATCTCTGTTATCTGCAGCAAGGCATGTGCAGGACTTTGTTATAGGGTTTGGTAGCTTGCTAAGTAAACGACTGAGTTTGGTAATGGTTTTTTGCAAAAACGGAAACAGTCCTGCAGCCCGCGGAATCCGCGACATTCAGTCGCAGGGTGTCAAGTTTCATGACAAACGTTTCATGTTGAGAGCACCGCAAATCCAGTGTCGAGCATAAAACCTGTGGGAGCGAGCTTGCTCGCGATGAGGGCGTGTCAGCCAGCATCGATACTGACTGATAAGCCGCCATCGCGAGCAAGCTCGCTCCCTCAGGTTTTGCATCTGCCTTTAGGTTTCTCAAGGCAAAAAAAACGCCCCGAACCAGTCGGGGCGTTTTCATGTGCGGCTCGGCAGCGGGAAATTACTTGCCTACCCAGCGCTTCAGTACCAGGGTGGCGTTGGTGCCACCGAAACCGAAGCTGTTGCTCATCACGGTGTTGATGGTGGCGTTTTCGCGGGTCTTGGTCAGCACCGGCAGGTCGGCCACTTCAGGGTCCAGCTCGTCGATGTTGGCGGAACCGGCAATGAAGTTGCCTTCCATCATCAGCAGGCAGTAGATCGCTTCGTGAACGCCGGCGGCGCCCAGGGAGTGACCCGACAGGCTCTTGGTGGAGCTGATGGCCGGAGCCTTGTCGCCGAACACTTCACGCACGCCTTTCATTTCCGCGACGTCGCCGACCGGGGTCGAGGTGCCGTGGGTGTTCAGGTAGTCGATCGGGGTATCGACGGTGGACAGCGCCTGCTGCATGCAGCGGATCGCGCCTTCGCCGCTCGGGGCAACCATGTCGTAGCCGTCGGAGGTCGCGCCGTAGCCGACGATTTCCGCGTAGATCTTCGCGCCGCGGGCCAGAGCGTGTTCCAGCTCTTCAACCACGACCATGCCGCCACCGCCGGCAATGACGAAACCGTCACGCTTGGCGTCGTAGGCACGGGAAGCTTTTTCCGGAGTTTCGTTGTACTGGGTGGACAGGGCGCCCATGGCGTCGAACAGGAACGATTGGCTCCAGTGTTCTTCTTCACCGCCGCCGGCGAAAACGATGTCCTGCTTGCCCAGCTGGATCTGTTCCATGGCGTTACCGATGCAGTGAGCACTGGTGGCGCAAGCGGAGGAGATCGAGTAGTTCACACCCTTGATCTTGAACGGCGTGGCCAGGCAGGCGGAAACGGTGCTGCCCATGGTCCGCGTGACGCGGTACGGGCCGACGCGCTTGACGCCTTTCTCGCGCAGGATGTCCAGTGCTTCCATCTGGTTCAGGGTCGACGCGCCACCGGAGCCGGCGATCAGGCCGGTACGCACGTTGGAAACCTGCTCTTCGGTCAGGCCGGAGTCGGTAATGGCGTCTTTCATGGCCAGGTAGGCATAAGCTGCCGCGTGGCCGACGAAGCGATAGATCTTGCGATCGATCAGTTCTTCAAGGTTGAGGTCAATGGAGCCGGAAACCTGGCTACGCAGACCCATTTCGGCATATTCCGGGTTGAACCGGATGCCAGGGCGGCTTGCACGCAGGTTAGCGGAGACGGTCTCTTTGTCATTGCCCAGGCAAGAAACGATGCCCAGACCAGTGATAACGACGCGGCGCATGCGAATAACCCTTAGAAGTTGTCAGTGGAGGTGAACACGCCGACCCGGAGGCCTTCGGCGGTGTAGATTTCGCGACCGTCGACAGTGACCGAACCGTCGGCGATGGCCAGGTTCAGTTTACCCTTGAGGACGCGCTTGATATGAATGTTATAGGTGACTTTTTTGGCGGTCGGCAGAACCTGGCCGAAGAATTTCACTTCGCCCGAACCCAGCGCACGGCCACGGCCAGGCAAGCCTTGCCAGCCCAGGAAGAAACCGACCAGTTGCCACATGGCGTCGAGGCCCAGGCAGCCCGGCATCACCGGATCGCCTTCGAAGTGACAGGCGAAGAACCACAGGTCCGGATTGATATCCAGCTCGGCGACCAATTCACCTTTGCCGTACTTGCCACCTTCTTCGCTGATCAGGGTGATGCGATCAACCATCAGCATGTTCGGGGCGGGCAGTTGCGCGTTACCTGGGCCGAACAGCTCACCGCGACTGCAGCGCAGCAGGTCTTCCCGGGTAAAGGCGTTTTGTTTGGTCATGCGAGCTCCTCAATAGTCCCATGCGGCAGGTGGGGCAAATCTTCCCGGCCGATCGAAGCGTTCATGCCTCGAACCGGCAGCCTACTCATAGACTATTGCGTTGTGGTGAAAGTCACAGCACCAAGGACATGAAAGTACACTTGTGCACTGAAATTATTATTCAAGCCCCTTTTCGGGCCTGTTCGGGGGCTTAAKACTGCCGCACTTTCGCCTTTCACGCCAGTCGCAGATGCTCGAAAGGCCTGTACTACTGCACCCATCGCTGCAGAATTTGCTGCAGATCAGTGCGTTTGAACGGCTTGGCCAGGTAATCGTTCATACCCGCCGACAGGCAGGCTTCGCGGTCGCCCTGCAGGGCGTTGGCAGTCAGCGCGATGATCGGCAGTTCGGTGCAACCGGGTAATTGGCGGATCTGTCGGGTGGCTTCATAGCCATCGATGACCGGCAAGCGGCAATCCATCAGGATCGCTTCGAAAATCAGGCTCTCGGCACTGCGAACCGCCTGCGCGCCGTCGACCGCGAGACTGACCTTGAAGCCCAGGCTGCGTAACATGGCTTCGATGACTGTCTGGTTGACCGGGTTGTCTTCGACCAACAGCACATTGCGCCCTTCGCCGCCGCTGTCGCCGTTTTGCGCGCGGGTGGGCAACAGCGTCTGCGCCTGCTGGTGCAGTGCCAGGGGAATTTCCAGGGTGAACACCGAACCGCGGCCTTCCTCACTCTGCGCGCGCAAGGTGCCGCCCATGCGTTCGGCGAGCGTACGGGCAATCGGCAAGCCCAGCCCGGTGCCGCCGTAGCGCCTTGAAATGGAGCTGTCGGCCTGCTGGAAAGCGTTGAACATCAATTCCAGGCTTTGCGCCGGGATGCCGATGCCGCTGTCGCGCACGGTGCAGGTGAACCACAGCAACTCGTGGTCCAGCGACTGCCACTGCGCCTCGATGGTGATGCGGCCCTGCTCGGTGAACTTCAGCGCATTGCCGATCAGGTTGACCAGTATCTGCCGGATACGCGTCGGGTCGCCCTTGGCCTGCAAGCCGCGCATGTCATCGGGGACCATCAGTTGCAGGTCGAGGCCGCGTTGCGCGGCGCTGTGCTGGAACGACTGGGCGCAACTGCCGATCAGTTCGACGAGATTGAACGCAATGTGCTCCAGTTCCAGCTCTGAACGTTCGATCCGCGAGAAATCCAGAATGTCGTTGATGACCTTGAGCAAGTGCTCGGTAGACTCCGAGGCCAGCGCCGCGTATTCCACCTGCTCCTCGGTCATGTCGGTGGTTTCCAGTAACTGCAGCATGCCCAGTACGCCATTCATCGGTGTGCGCAGTTCATGGCTCATCATGGCGAGGAAGTCGGATTTGGCGTTGTTGGCC
>NZ_JBGCUL010000438.1:0-3709 GCF_054177685.1 Pseudomonas sp. P5_A2_2 | reverse complement strand
GTCCAGGGTTTCGCGAGCGTACGGGAACAGGATATTCGGGCAGAACGCACCCAGGGTGTGGCTCATCGAAGCGTCATCCAGGTTCTTGATCAGGAAGATCCCGGCCTGTTGCACTTCAGCGATGAACGCCACTTCGTCACCGTTTTTCACGGTAACCGACAGGGTCAGCACGACTTCGTGGAAGTCGGCTTCCAGCGTCTTCTGACGGGTGTTCAGATCCAGACCGACGCTCGGCTCCCACTGCTGGCGGAAGATCGCCGGGCTTTTCGGAGCTTCGAAGGACAGGTCACGCACATAAATGCGCTGCAAGGAGAATTGCGGTGCAGTTTCTTCTTCGTTCGCAGCAGTGTTCTGTTGGTCAGTCATCGCAGATCCTTCTTGATCCAGGGTTCTTTTAGGTTTGCTTGTTTGGGGTATTACCGTCAGGCCCTGAGCAGCGCGTCGAGCTTGCCGGCACGCTCCAGGGCGAACAAATCATCACAACCGCCCACGTGGGTGCTGCCGATCCAGATTTGCGGCACGGACGTACGCCCGGCCTTCTGGGCCATCGCAGCGCGCACCTGCGGCTTGCCATCGACCTTGATCTCTTCGAAGGCCACGCCTTTGTTCTCGAGCAGGTACTTGGCTCGCGAGCAGAAAGGGCAGTAATCGCTGGAATAGACGACGACGCTACTCATATCACTTCACCAGCGGCAGATTGTCGGCTTTCCAGCTGGAGATACCACCGGACAGCTTGGCGGCAGTGAAGCCGGATTTCATCAGCTCGCGGGCGTGGGTGCCGGCGGTCTGGCCCATGGCGTCGACCAGGATGATGGTCTTGGCCTTGTGCTTTTCCAGTTCGCCAACGCGGGCGGYCAGTTTGTCCTGGGGAATGTTCACCGCACCGACAATGTGACCGGCGGCGAAATCCTTGCTCGGACGAATATCAACCACAACGCCGGCGTCCTTGTTGACCAGACCGGTCAGTTCGCCAGTACTCAGGCTACGGCCGCCGCCCTGCATTTGATAGGCAATCAGCAACGCCAGCAGTACGACGAAGATACCGACGAGAATGTAGTGGTTAGTGGCGAATTCAATCAGGTGAGCAACCATCGAAGGAGGTTCCAGGGCGTTAAAATGTCGGCCAGTATACACAGCCACTATGGTGGGCCAAACCCCGTCCGGCGGTGACGTGGCCGGAACTTCGCTTTAAACTGCCACTCCCTTTTCCATTACCCCTTTTACCTCAGCCACGAGTGGATTCCATGACTACCACGCCTAAACCTTTGGTCCTGATCATTCTCGACGGCTTCGGTCACAGTGAGAGCCCTGAATCCAACGCCATCTTCGCCGCGAAGAAGCCCGTACTGGACCGCCTGTGGGCCACCGTGCCGAACGGCCTGATCTCGGGCAGCGGCATGGACGTCGGCCTGCCGGATGGCCAGATGGGCAACTCCGAAGTCGGCCACATGAACCTGGGCGCCGGCCGCGTGGTGTATCAGGACTTCACGCGCGTCACCAAATCGATCCGCGACGGCGAGTTCTTCGAGAACCCGACCATCTGCGCCGCCGTGGACAAAGCCGTCGCCGCCGGCAAAGCCGTGCATTTCATGGGTCTGCTGTCCGATGGCGGCGTGCACAGCCACCATGATCACCTGGTCGCCATGGCCGAACTGGCCTTCAAGCGCGGTGCGCAAAACATCTACCTGCACGCCTTCCTCGACGGCCGCGATACTCCGCCAAAAAGCGCGCAGTCATCGATCGAGCTGCTCGACGCGACCTTCCAGGCCCTGGGCAAAGGCCGGATCGCCAGCATCATCGGCCGCTACTACGCCATGGACCGCGACAACCGTTGGGACCGCGTGTCCCAGGCCTACAACCTGATTGTCGATGGCCAGGGCGAATTCAACGCCGCCACCGCCCAGGAAGGCCTGCAAGCGGCCTACGAGCGCGGCKAGAGCGACGAATTTGTCAAGGCCACCTCCATCGGCGAGCCGGTAAAAGTCGAAGACGGCGATGCCGTAGTGTTCATGAACTTCCGCGCCGACCGCGCCCGCGAACTGACCCGCGTGTTCGTCGAAGACAACTTCAGTGAGTTCGAGCGTGCCCGCCAGCCGAAACTGGCCGGTTTTGTCATGCTGACCCAATACGCCGCCAGCATCCCTGCGCCTTCGGCTTTCGCTGCCGGCAGCCTGGAAAACGTGCTGGGCGACTACCTGGCGAAAAACGGCAAGACCCAGCTGCGCATCGCTGAAACCGAAAAATATGCCCACGTGACCTTCTTCTTCTCCGGCGGCCGCGAAGAACCGTTCCCGGGCGAAGAGCGCATCCTGATTCCGTCGCCGAAAGTCGCCACCTATGACTTGCAACCGGAAATGAGCGCACCGGAAGTCACCGACCGCATCGTCGATGCCATCGAAAACCAGCGTTACGACGTGATCGTGGTCAACTACGCCAACGGCGACATGGTCGGCCACAGCGGCGTGTTCGAAGCGGCGGTCAAGGCCGTTGAATGCCTGGACCTGTGCGTGGGTCGCATCGTCGATGCGCTGGAAAAGGTCGGTGGCGAAGCGCTGATCACGGCTGACCATGGTAACGTCGAGCAGATGTCCGATGAGACCACTGGCCAGGCGCACACTGCGCACACCACCGAGCCGGTGCCATTCATCTATGTCGGCAAGCGCGACCTGAAGGTCCGCGAAGGCGGCGTGCTGGCGGACGTGGCGCCGACCATGCTGAAGTTGCTGGGCCTTGAGCAACCGGCGGAAATGACCGGGACTTCGATTCTGGTCTGATTGGATCTCCAAAACGCCACAAAACCTGTGGGAGCGAGCTTGCTCGCGATAGCAATCTGACAGCCAACATCTATGTTGAATGATCGGACGCCATCGCGAGCAATCGAGCGTCGACCGGCTGCTCCCACAGTGGTTTTGGGGTGTTTTCAGGGACAACTTCGATCCAGTTATCACACAGTCAGAAATGGGCATTTTTTTTGCCGCCCATGGCGGGCATACTAGGCCGTCCCTTTCCCTGGTGCCGCCCGCCCCTATGCTTCGCGTCCTGATAGCCCTGACTCTGACATGCCTGCTCCAACCGGCCTTTGCTGACGAGCGCGCAGACACCCAACAACAGTTGGACGCCACGCGTCAGGACATTGCCGAGTTGAAGAAACTGCTGGGCAAGCTGCAGGAAGAGAAGTCCGGTGTGCAGAAAGAGCTCAAGGGCACCGAAACCGAGATGGGCAAGCTCGAGAAACAGGTCGAAGCCCTGCAAAAAGAGTTGAAGAAAAGCGAAGCCGAGCTACAGCGCCTCGATGCAGAGAAAAAAAAACTCCAGAGCGCGCGCACTGAACAGCAACGACTGATCGCCATGCAGGCCCGGGCGGCCTACCAGAACGGTCGCCAGGAATACCTCAAGCTGCTGCTCAACCAGCAAAATCCGGAAAAATTCGCCCGTACCCTCACCTATTACGACTACCTGAGCCAGGCTCGCCTGGAGCAACTGAAAAACTTCAACGAAACCCTGCGCCAACTGTCAAATGTCGAGAAAGATATCGCCATGCAGCAGGCGCAATTGCTGGTGCAGCAAAGCAGCCTCGACACCCAGCGTGGCGAACTCGAGAAAGTTCGCCAGGAGCGCCAGCAAGTCCTGGCCAAGCTCAATGACGACGTAAAGGCTCGCGATCAGAAACTGGCGGCGCGCGAGCAGGATCAGGCAGACCTGTCTAAAG
>NZ_JBGCUL010000437.1:0-3714 GCF_054177685.1 Pseudomonas sp. P5_A2_2 | reverse complement strand
ATCCACCGCCATCGCGAGCAAGCTCGCTCCCACAGGGAACAGTGTGTTCGCGAAAGTCGAGGCAAAAAAAGGGCCGCACCCTGCCAAGGAGACGGCCCCGGAAAACGAAAATCCGTTAACGCGCAGTAATCACCGACAGTTTGGTAATCCCTGCCCGCTCAATCGACGCCATGGCCCGCGCCACCTCGCCGTAATTCACACCATTGTCGGCCTGCAACTGCACGCGCACCTCGGGGTCCTTGGCCTTCGCCGACTTGAGGTTGAACTCCAGCAAGTCCGGTTGTATCTCGTCCTTGTTGATAAACAGTTTGCCCGCACCGTCGATGCTCACCACCAACGGGTCTTTCTGCTCCACCGGCGCCACCGCTTCGGTCTTGGGCAGGTTGATCGGAATCGCGTTGGTCAGCAGTGGCGCGGTGACGATGAACACCACCAGCAGCACCAGCATCACATCCACCAGCGGCGTCACATTGATCTCGCTGAGCACCTCATCGGTGTCTTGCGTGGAGAAGGCCATATCAGGACGCCTCCTTCACTTTCTGCGCGCTGCCCTGGGCCGCCACCTTGTGCGCCGTCGGGTGGATCAACACGCGGAACGAACTCTTCTGCGCCAGGCTGTAGAAGTCGTGGGCGAAGTCATCCAGGTCCGCCGCCGTCAGTTTCAGACGACGCAAAAAATAGTTGTAAACCAGCACTGCCGGCACCGCGACGGCGATCCCTACGCCGGTGGCGACCAGTGCCGCGCCAATCGGCCCGGCCACCGTTTCCAGGCTTGCCGAGCCCGCCGCGCTGATGCCTTTCAACGCTTCCATGATTCCCCACACCGTGCCGAACAAACCAATGAATGGCGAGGTGCTGCCGATGCTTGCGAGTACCGCCAAACCGGTTTCCAGCGACCGGCGCTCGCGGACGATCTGCTGGCGCAAGGCACGCTCCAGGCGATCCTGATGATTGATCGCCTGGCTCAAGTCCAACGCCTGCGGCGCCTCGCCCACCTGGATGGCTGCATATCCGGCCTGCGCGACACGGGCCGCGGCTCCGGGCCGGGTTTCGCTCAGTTCAGCCGCCGAATCGAGACTCGACGCGGCCCAGAACTGTTGATGAAACTTTCGATCCTGTGCCTTGAGGCGACCGAACTGCACGCCCTTGAGCAATGCCAGACCCCAGGTAGCGACGGAAAAAACCACCAGCAGCCAGATCACCGCGCTTTCGATGGATTCAAGTGGAGATGCCAGTAACGTCATGGTGTATTCCTCGTATAAACGTTTCGCGCGAATTTGGTTTCGGTTTAATGAATCTTGAAATCGATGGGCACGCTGACCCAGCCGTCCCGGGCGACATCACCTTGCTTGGCCGGCACGAAACTCCAGCGTTTCACCGCGTTCAGCGCTGCTTCGTCCAGTGCATCACGGCCGCTGCTTTTCTGAATCTGGATCTCGCCGGGCTTGCCGCTGGCCAGCACCTGCACGCGCAACAACACCGTGCCTTCCCAGCCTTTACGCTGGGCCAGCGACGGGTATTGCGGCGCCGGGTTTTTCAAGTAGCCGGCCGTTGCGGAGGCCGGTGTCACAGGCGCGGGCGCCAGCGGTGCAGGGGGTACCGGGGCCGCGACGGGCGTTGCCGGTGTCGCAGGCGCGGGTGGTTGCTCAACCGCCTTGGGCGCCGGTTTCGGTATCGGTTTGGCCACCGGTTTAGGCTTGGGAACCGGCTTCGGTGGAGGTGGCTTCACGGCCAGTTCGTCTTCCACGGGTGGAGGCGGCTCAACCACTGGCGGCACGGGTTGCGGTGGCAGTGGTTCGACCACCGGTGGCGCCGGCCGCGAGAACTCGATGGTCATCGGCGGAATCTCCGGCGGCACGATTGGCAATACTGGGGTCGGTTGCTGATTGACCCAATAGATCACCGCGCCATGTACCAGCAACGCCAGCACGCCGAGCAGGATCGTTTCCCTTCGGCTCAAAATGCCCTTGGGCGAACGCTGCAAACGCAACTGGCCCAAGGGCACGCGGTGTGGTCGGCCGAGGTCGACCAACTCGCCACCAGGTGCCGGGTGCCACAGCACTTCATGTGCACTGACGGCGGTCTGGACATTGCTCATTGCTGAACCCCCCTTCTTAGAAGTCGTATCGACCAGTCACGCCCAGCGTTCGTGGCGTGCCGAGCAGGCCTTCATAACCGCCATTCGCAGCCGTCCACAGCGTCGTGTAGTAGGTTTTGTCGAAGGCATTTTTCAGCCATAACGAAACGTCCCACTGCCCCTGGTTGAAGTCACCGCGCAGGCCTGTGGACAGGTTGACCACCGCATAACTCGGGATCTGCCCGAAGTCGGAATCTTCCACCGTGCCCACCGCTTTGGAGCGGAATGCATAGCTGGCGGTGACGTACTCTTYGAAGCCGTTGCTCAGGTTCCACTTGTATTCGCCGTTGGCGTTGCCGATCCATTTCGAAGCGCCCACCACTTGATGCCCGCTGAGGTCGCAGGATGCCGGAGCGCCCGGCGCCAGGCTGACTTCCGGTGGGCAGGGTGCATCCTTGTACGAGAGGTAGCTGACGTCGTTGTACGAGCCGTTGATGTTCAGCGTCAGGCCGCGCAACGCAAGCAGGGTGCTTTCGAACTCCACGCCACGGGAGCGCACCGAGCCGGCGTTGGTCAGGAACTGCACGCGGTTCACGTCGTCGAAGGCGTTGGTTTGATAGCCGTTGACCTGAGTCCAGAACACATTGGCATTCAGTTGCAGGCGACGGTCCCACAGCGTGCTCTTGAAACCGAGCTCGGCGTTGTTGGCGCGCTCGGTGCCGATCAGCAGCGAATCGGCGCCGGCCACCATCGCCGTGCCGACAGCCAGATTGACCCCGCCGGATTTTTCGCCGTGGGACAACGTGGCGTAGGTGAGCAGGTCGTCGGTGATGCGGTAGCTGAGGTTCAACAGGCCCGAGGGACTCGAGCTGTACTGGTTCAGTTCGCCGGAATCGAAGGCCCCCGCACGAGCGCGTCGTGCCGCGGCCGCCGCACCGGTGACAGCGGCACCACCGGCCGGGGCATCACGGGTCACCCTGGCGTTTTTCTCTTCATAGGTGCCGCGCAACCCGGCGGTGAAATCCAGGCGTTCAGTCAGGTGCCAGGTGCCTTGGGCGAACAGCGCGAAGCTGTTGGTTTCGATATGACCGTTGCCGACGCTGTCGATGTTGTTCAGCGCACCGTTGGGCGTGCCGTTCCAGATGTCCGCTTGCGGGCCGTAAAAGGTGAAGGATTTGTTGTCCAGGTCGGAACCGAAGTAGTAGGCGCCGAGCACGTAATCGAAGAATCCACCGGCAGGTGACGCCAGGCGAAACTCTTGGGAATACTGCTTATCCTCCACCGAAACGCCGGCGTTGTGGAAGACGGATACGTTCAGGCCGTCATCATTGCGCGGGGTAAAATTCCACCAGCGCCAGGAGCTGATGGACGTCAGGGTAAAGTCGCTCGGCAGCGTCCAGTTCGCCTCGACCGACGTGCCGCCCTGGTGCACGGTGACGTGCTGGTCATCGTTCAGGTTGACCTTGCGGTGCGTGCCGTCGACCAATGTAGCGCCCACCGCATTGGCCCGGCGCTGGTAAAGGTTGACGCCATTGATGGTCGGCCCGGTGCTGAACAACACGCGGGTGCCGGCGCTGGAATCTTCTTCGTTGTAGTCGCCGATCCAGCGCAGGCTGAATACTTCGTTCGGCTTGAAC
>NZ_JBGCUL010000436.1:0-3722 GCF_054177685.1 Pseudomonas sp. P5_A2_2 | reverse complement strand
CGCGATAGCGGTGTGTCAGACACATCACTTTCAGCTGAAAAACCGCTATCGCGAGCAGGCTCGCTCCTACAAGGGAAAGCGTCAGCTTGGTAAGGTGATCCACACCGCCTTGGTTTCGAGCAGGTAATCGAGTTGCTCGGCGCCCAGGTCCTTGCCGAACCCGGACTGCTTGTAGCCACCGAACGGCATCGACGGATCGAGGGTGCCGTGGGCGTTGACGTAGACCGAGCCTGCTTTCAAGCGTGGAATCAGGCTGTGCACCTTGCCCAGGTCGTTGGAATACAGTGCCGCCGCCAGGCCGAAGGGCGAATCGTTGGCCAGGGCCAGCGCTTCTTCCTCGTCGTCGAACGGTGCGGTGACCAGCACCGGGCCGAAGATTTCTTCCTGGACAATGCGCATGTCGTTGCGGCAATTGGCGAAGATGGTCGGCTCGACGAAGAAGCCAGGGCCATCGACCGGTTGGCCGCCGTAGACCAGTTCGGCGCCTTCGGCCTTGCCGGTTTCGATGTACTCGGTCACGCGCTGCTTTTGCAGGGCCGAAACCAGCGGGCCGATGAAGCAATCAGGATCCAGGCCCGGAGCCATTTTCAGGGTGCGCGTGTAGGCGATCAGCTCACGCAGGAATTCGTCGTAGACACTGCTATGAATATAGGCCCGTGTACCGGCGTCGCATACCTGCCCGGAGTTGAAAAACACGCCGTTGGCGACCGCTTGGGCGGCGGCCGGGATGTCGGCATCGGCGCAGACGATGACCGGTGATTTACCACCGAGTTCGAGGGTCAGGCGCTTCATGTCATCCAGCGCTGCGCGACCGACAGTCTGGCCGACCGGGGTCGAGCCGGTGAAGGTCAGTTTGTCGATGCCCGGGTGAGTGGCCATGGCCGCACCGACCACGCTGCCGCGCCCGGTGACGATGTTGATCACGCCATCCGGAATGCCCGCTTCCTGCACCAGCTCAGCGAAACGCAGGGCTGACAACGAGGTCAGTTCGGCGGGTTTGACCACCACGGTGCAACCGGTCGCCAGCGCCGCGCCGAGCTTCCAGGCCATGGTTTGCAGCGGGAAGTTCCACGGCACGATGGCGCCGACTACGCCGACCGCTTCCTTGCGGGTATAGGCCAGGTAGTTGCCCGGTAGCGAAGGTTCGACGGTACGGCCATGCAGCTTTGTGGCCCAACCGGCGAAGTAACGCAGGGTATCGACGGTGCCCTGGATGTCCACGTCCTTGGCGAAGGCAACCGATTTGCCCATGTCGATGGATTCGATTTCCGCGAGCTCCGCGGCGTTCTGCTCGATCAGGTCGGCCAGGCGTTGCATCATGCGCTCGCGCTCGGCCGGTTTGGCCTGACGCCAGGCGCCGCCGTCGAACTGGGCGCGGGCGGCTTGCACGGCGCGGTCCAGGTCATCGGTGGTGCCCATGGGAATGCGGGTGATCAGGCCTTCGGTCGAAGGTTCGATTACATCGGAGGTCTGGCCGTCGCTGGCTTCGACCCAGGCGCCGCCGATGAACATTTTCTGGACCTTGCTGAGGAAGGTCTGGGTGGCTTCGCTGACGCCGAATTTCTGCAGGTAACTTTTGACGATCGTATCCATTTTTGTTCTCTCTGCCCGGCAGTCAGAGCCTGCCGGGTCACTGGTTTCGATGATCAGGCTGATGCGGCTTCGCTCTCGGCGGCTGCCCGCACCTTGCCACGCTCGTGGAAGATGAAACCGATGCTGTTGAGCAGCAGTTGCGCGGCCAGGATCGAGGTCATGCCGGTCGGGTCGTAGACCGGTGCCACTTCCACCAGGTCCATGCCGACGATGTTGCCTTTGCTGCGCTTGGCCAGGGCCTGGATGATTTCCAGCACTTCGTAGTAGAGGAAGCCGCCGTGGCTCGGGGTGCCGGTGCCGGGGGCGATGGACGGGTCGAAACCGTCGATGTCGATGGTGATGTAGTAGTTGATGTCCTCCGGGATCAGCGCCAGCACTCCCTCGACGCCAAGGCGACGCACGTCACGCACCGAGAGGATTTTCGAGCCGGCTTCATGGGCCGCTTCGTAGTCGTCACGGTTGGATGACGACACGTTGCGGATGCCCATTTGGGTCATGCCGACAATGTGGTTCATTTCCGAGGCGCGGCGCAGCGGGTTGCCGTGGCCGTAGCGCACGCCGTGGCGTTCGTCGACGAAATCCAGGTGGGCATCGAAGTGAATGATGTGGATCGGGCCGCGGCCTTCGAAGGCCTTGATCACTGGCGCATGCACCGAGTGGTCGCCGCCGAGTACTACCGGCATCACGCCGGCATCGAGGATCTTGCGCACGGCGTATTCGGTGTTCTTGTTGCTGGTGGCCATGTCGGTGTGGACGATGTCGGCATCACCGACGTCAACCATGCGCACGTCCGACGCGGTGAGGTACATCACGTCATCTTCGTGGTCGTAGGCGCCGGCGTGGCCGAAGGAAAACAGCGTCGATGCTTCGCGAATCCCGCGTGGTCCGAAGCGTGCGCCGGAGCGCCACTGGGTGCCCATGTCGTTGGGCACGCCGAGCACCGCGACGTCGGCATCCAGTGCATCCCAATCGGTGCACACCGGGGATTTGCCAAAGGTGCAATGACCCACGAATGGCAGGTTCAGGCGACCGGATTCATAACCGTTGTTCGACATTTCTAGCCTCTCCACTTCTTGTTATCGGCTTGACGGACTGCAAGGCGACCGCCGTTGGAAAGACTATGGGCGCAGGTTTTCGTGGAAAAAATGCTAAACATCAGATACTCATATCGGCATTCCCGATGCATCCACAGGCCGGAGGTCCAAGATGATCCAGCTGCACGATGTCGACCTGAAACTGCTCAGGGTGTTTGCCACGATCGTCCGCTGCGGCGGTTTCTCGGCCGCGCAGGCGGCGCTCAATGCCGGGCAGTCGACCATCAGCGAACAGATGACCCATCTGGAAACCCGTCTCGGGGTAAAGCTGTGCCAGCGCGGGCGCAGCGGCTTCCGCCTGACCGAGCAAGGCGTGGCGATTCATGAAGCCACCCAGCGCCTGTTGTCGGCGGTGGAAAACTTCTGCATGGATGCCGACGTGCTCAAGCAGCACATCAGCGGCAAGCTCAACCTGGGGATCATCGACACCACGATTACCGATCCTGACTCGCCGATTCCACGCACCACCCAGCGCTTCGTCTCCCGTGGGCATGACGTGCACCTGAACGTGTACGTCGGTACCCCGGCAGAACTTGAAGAGCGGGTGCTCGACGGTCGCCTGCACCTGGCCATCGGGCACTTTCCGATCCATGTGCCGGGGCTGCTGCAATCACCGCTGTACCAGGAAGCGCTCGGTTTGTATTGCGGGCGGCGTCACCCGTTGTACGGCAGCCACGCCGAAGGTGAGGAACTGCTCGAAGAAGTCGCTGCGGGGCGGATCGTCGTGCGCGGCTACATGCAGCAATACGACCTCGAACACCTGGGCGTCAGCAAGGCGGCCGCCACCGTGGACAACATCGAAGCCACGGCGATCCTGATCATTTCCGGCGCCTACCTGGGTTTTCTGCCTGAGCACTTCGCCACCCAGTGGGTCAAGAGCGGCGAGATGCACCAGTTGGCCCCGGGGAGTCTGCGTTTGAAATCACCTTTCGACGTGATCACCCGTCGCGGCACGGCACCGCCACCGATCCTCCAGGCGTTCCTCGAGGACCTGGCCGCCAGCACCCGTAAAACCGGCCAGCCGTGATGTGACAC
>NZ_JBGCUL010000435.1:0-3729 GCF_054177685.1 Pseudomonas sp. P5_A2_2 | reverse complement strand
GTGCCGGAGAGAACCTGCACGCGCTGGCTACGGCGGTGGGTGCTGCGGTTGCCTTGGGCGTGGCTCTCGTCTATGACTTCTTCCCGATCCCGGGTGATGACACCAAAATGGTGTTCATGACCTTCGCCTTGACCACTTGGTCTTACACCATGATCCAACTGTATTACGCCTATGGCGCGCTGGCGCGCGCGATGGGAGGTTCGTCTCGGTCGCTTGTGCAGGCCCGCTAACCGATTTGCGAGCTGCATGGAATGAGCCGCCATTTTCTGGCGGCTCATTCGTTGACTCCGGCCTTTCTGTAGATCCGGGGGGAGTTCTGTCTTTCGAATGGGAATGTGGGGCAGGTGAGCGTCCATGCTCACCTTCATGAACAACGGGCTATTTGGCTCTCGGGGTCGAAGCTGGCGTCTGGTTGGCCAGGAAGTGGGCCGTGGCCCTGATCTCCTCCTCCGAGAGTGTGCTGGTCATGGCGTTCATGGCCTGGTTGGGGTCCTTGCGTTGCCCCTGCTTGAAGGCGGTGAGCTGGTCTATCAAGTAGTGTTCGCCCTGGCCCGCAATGCGGGGAGCGAGCGGGCCACCCGACAGGCCCTCGCCATGGCAGGCGGCGCATCCCCTGGTTGCGACTGTGGCTTGTCCACGTTGTTCCAGCGCTTCATCGTGGCTGGGGGCCTCTGTCCTTTCCGGCTGCTGACGCGCGAAATAGTCCGCCAGGGACTTGATTTGATCTGTAGTCAGATTAGCTGCGAGCGGGCTCATTTGCGGGCTGTGTCGACGCCCTTCGGCGAAGGCGTGCAACTGGGCTTCGWTGTACGGCGCGGGTAGACCGGCCAGGGAAGCGTACTGTGCGTCCCGGGGCTGGCCATTGGCGCCGTGGCAAAGTGCGCAGGAATCCTGGATCTGTGGCCAAGCGCCGCCATTGGCCTCGTAGTTGGCATAATGCTGGTCGAGGGCGTCCATGAAGCGATAGCCCGCCACCATTTCCGGGCCATATATCGCGCTCGATACCGCCAAGGCCGCAACTGTCACGACCGCACTAATCACAAATGCTCGCTTCATCACACGCTCCTCCGGCGTTGAACCAGCGCCTGGAGCGCTTCGAGTGCTGCCCGGTGGCCGGCACGGATAGCACCATCCATCGAACTGGCCCAGAGATCGGCCGTTTCAGTGCCGGACCAGATCAGGCGGCCGACCGACGGTTTCAGGTACTGACCCCATTTGGTCAGAAAACCAGGGGGTATTGACGCGACGCAGGTGAGGGTCCAGGGATCGACCTTGCCCCAGTCGTGGTCGTGGAACTGGATGGGGTGCAACGCTTCATTGCCCATTGCTTGTGCATAGATGGCTGACAGGGCGCTTTGGGCGGCGTTGGCATCGTGGGGCAATTGGCCGCTTCTGACGAAGGCGCTGAGGACACCGACGCTGCCATCCGGAGGCGAATTGTCATAGGACAGGATTAGCGGTCCGTCGGCTTGCGTGATCTGGCCGTTCAGGCCCTTGTCCCGCCAGAACGGACGCTCATAGACATGTACGGTCTTGCGCATGGGGGCATGGGACGGCCAGAGACGCTGTAACTGTGCGCGCCCGCTGGGGAGGGGGGGATCGAAGCTGATCTGATTGCACAGGGCCGGGTGCAGCGCAGCGATGACCTGCCTGGCGCGAATGACGCCCTGGTCGGTATGCAGTTCGACCACATCTCGGTCCCAGCCGACGATCTTGCGTACCGGGCAGGACAATTTGACCTTGTCACCCAGTGCCTCTGCCATCTTGATACTGAGGATCTGCGAGCCACCGACGAAGCGAGTTTCCTGGGCGCCTCCCTTGAACCCCTCGAGTTTTTCCATGCGGCAATCGGCGGAATTGATGAGGGACAGGTAGTGCAACAGCGCCAGTACTGAGGGAGGGGTTCCAGTTGTCAGGCCTATGGAGGTATCGAAGCCGAGCTTGCTCTCATTGCTGCCCCCCTGCTGCGTCAGCCACTCGCCGACCGACAGTTTGTCAAGGGCAGCCGCATCCGTCGCGGTCCATGGCTCCTTGCTGGGTACTCCCCGCGCAAGTTCATTCAGCTTCTCGACTATCGACGCATTGGAGTTCTGGCCTTTGGTCAGGTCCTGTTCGAATTTGGCGTCACCCACCAGGTAGACGTTTTTGCCCTGGTAATAGGTCGGGAAGGTGTCGATCTCGAGTTCACGGGCCAGGTCGAAAATGGCCGTCTGGCCGGGGCCGATCCACTCGCCACCGGCTTCCGACACAACGCCTTTGCCCAGGTCGTGGTTGTAGGTGCGCCCACCGACACGGTCCCGGGCCTCGAGTACGACGAAGGACTCGCAGCCAGCGCGGCGCAGGTCCCGCGCCGAAGTCAGGCCGGCGAGTCCTGCCCCGATGATGGCTACGTCAAGGACGTCGTCCTGGCCAGCATGTAGCTCCTGAGCCGTGGCCCGCCCGCTCAGTGCGATCCCTCCGATCAAGGTGACGCTTCCAATCGCCTGAAGCAGCAAGCGTCGCTGGCGCGCTGGCAGCGACAATTCATCGTTATCTGAATCCATCTTCGCCTCTGTCATATTTATTGTGTTTTTACATAACAATCGTTATGTAAAAATACAGCACATTTGAAACCGTGCAAAGCAGAATAGAAGGGCGTTTGGTGTTGAGGAGGATGGAGGACGACGCAGGCCTTGCCGCCGGTGGAGTGGGCCGCGGCATGATAAGGGCAGGTGTCCTGCTGGATAGGGCGGTCAGAACAAGGCAGTCGGTGCCATTTAATAGCCATTACAAGAAAGCACGGTGCGCAGCCCCGACCTAATGATCCTGGAGAAGTGCGCTGCCCGTGAAGGCCAACTCAGCATCGTGCGTCAACTGCTTTACTTGGCGACTGCCTTTCTCTTGGAAGGTGGTTTTTGCGGTTGGGGTGGAGTGATCAAGGTCATGAGGGCATCGAGAAGGGATTGACCTCGGCTCGAACCGAACCGTTCAGGTTCGATCGGCAACATCATCATCCATCCATCGCTGATCGCGCTGAGCTGATCGGCGAGCAACTCGGCGGGGATATCGTCGCGGATTATGCCTTGGCTTTGCCCTCTCTCCAGTACCGATGTAAACACCTGGCGGAACCGGGCATATCGTTGCTTGATGACGCCGGCGAAAGCCGGTTCGTGCCTTGCGTAGCCAAGCAATTGGAGCCATGCGAGCCATGGGTCCGGCTCATCGGTGTTCGTCCAATCGAGCCATTGTTCGATGAGAGCCTTGATATCGATCCGCTCCTGGTTGTTCTCCAGCAAAGTGTCGATCTGGTCGAACAGGCTTTGTGCGACAGCGGTGATCATCTCCTCCTTGTTTGCGAAGTAGTAGGTCACCGCTCCCGTCGTACACCCGGCGTGCTGCGCCACTTTGCGCATCGAAGCTCCGGCATAGCCCTCGCGTGCGATCACCGCGATCGCCGCCGCCAGCAACTCGGCCCGTTTCGCCTTGTGGTCGCCTACGGGCCGACCCCGGCGGGAGACCGGTTCGGATTCGCTATCACTGGCTTGAGAGCTGTTGTTCATGGGCGTCTGGGGGCGTGAATCAGGCATAGGAAAGGGATAATTTTCGCTGRCTCAATTGATCGGAGTAACAGTTGCAGTGAAAAAGCTGCAACTTGCTATTTGCGGCTCAGCATATGGAATTTATTTGAAGAAAGCACCCTTGCAAGACTCGACGCAGAAGCTGGTCCGCTATGCCAGGGCTATCCCGAAG
>NZ_JBGCUL010000434.1:0-3737 GCF_054177685.1 Pseudomonas sp. P5_A2_2 | reverse complement strand
ACCTGGTGCTGATGGACTGCGAAATGCCAATCCTCGACGGCTTCTCGGCCACCCAGCAGTTGCGTGCCTGGGAAGTCGGCAACCAGCGGGTCCGTACCCCTGTGGTGGCGTTGACCGCCCATATCCTTGCCGAACACAAAGAGCGTGCGCGACAGGCCGGCATGGACGGACACATGGCCAAACCGGTCGAACTGTCACAGTTGCGCGAGCTGATCGAACACTGGGTCGCCCAGCGTGACCAGCACAATCGCGCAACGACCCAACCGTCCTGAGCCGACAGACGGCGCAACCCCTGATAGACTCCCCCTCGACTTCCCTCGCCAGTGAGCCCGGCACCATGCTCCATGTGTTGTTCAGCGTTTACCTGAAGATGCTGGTGCTCTACAGCCCATTCTTCGTGTTGTCCTGCTTCATCAGCCTGACCCGTGGTTATTCGCGCAAGGAACAGCGTCGGCTGGCCTGGAAAGTAGCGGTCGCTACCCTGGTCTCCAGTGTTCTGCTGTACTTGTTCGGCCGAGTGATTTTCAGTGTGTTTGGCATTACCGTGGACGCATTCCGCATCGGCGCAGGCAGCGTCCTGTTCATCTCGGCGCTGGGCATGGCGCAAGGCAAATCGGCGGTACAGACCGACAACGTGCAGCAGGATGTGACCATTGTCCCGCTGACCATTCCGCTGACCGTCGGCCCCGGCACCATCGGTGCCTTGCTGGTGATGGGTGTGAGCCAGCCGCACTGGGACGACAAGCTCACCGCGATTGTCAGTATTGCCTTGGCCAGCTTCACCGTGGGGGTAGTGCTTTATCTGTCCAGCCGCATCGAACGCATACTCGGCGATCAGGGCTTGCAGATTGTCAGCCGGTTGATGGGGTTGTTCGTGTGTGCACTGGCGGCACAGATCATCTTCACCGGGGTCAAGGGCTACCTGGTGCCTTGAAGCGACAGCTTGTCCAAAACCTGAAAACAAAGCCCTGTGCATTAATCACAGGGCCTTGTCTTTGATTGCGTGCGAAGCCTTTGAGTCAGGGCTGGAGTTTGCGCACGAACACCTTGTTTGAATAAGCTTCGATTTTCTCGTGGACCCGTCTACGGTAGTTTTCAAAGACCCGTCGGTCGAACACAAACACCCCGCCACCGGGAATGATCGCCAGCTCTCGATCGAACTCGCTCCACAGGAAAAAGTCGCTTTCAATCACGGCCGCGCTGTAGCGCAAGCCAAGCAGGCAGACGACCACTTCACCCGAGGCGAGCCGCTCACAAGGCGCGCACTTGAGGATACCCGAGCCGCCATTGGCAACATTGCCGCGAAAGAAATCCCAGGCAAACTCATCCAGCCGCAAAGCCTTATAGGTGCTCTCGAGGAGCTGGCCCAAGCGCTCCACGCCCAAGCGGCCCATCACGCTGTAACTGACGCTGAGCAATTGATGGACACTGGTGACCCGGATCGGATCAGCCGGAATGATGGCCTTGAGCCTGTATCCCGCCTTGAGCAATCGCCCTTGAAAATAATCGAACCAGGCCTTCCTCGACACTCGGCCCGGGTATTTCTCGTTGGCCGCCAGTTCCGCGTACAACAGGCAGTCCTGTATATCCTCCTGGTCTTGCAAATTTACCCGCGGGGTAAAGGACAGCAGACAACCACCCACTACGACAGCATTAACAGACTCAAGCATATTTACCCCATACAGCCAGTGCTTTAATCGATTACATCGATCAAAGCCCGCCCGCCTTATTGATCTGTCAATTGTTTGAAAAGGCCATCGGCAAATTGGTCGTTATAGGCATACACCATGTTTTTCTTTCGCTCGAATGCACGTCGATTAAACTTGCGCACACCGGCCCCCTGGAAAATTTGCAACCCCTGAGTCTTGTAAGTCACGAATAAAAAGTCGCCGTTGTATTCCTTGTCCACCAAGTCAAGACCGCCCAACAACATGGACATGCCGCCGCCTGGCGTCGCAATGCAAGGAACAGCCTTGAAGCTGACGACATCGTTTTTCCTGCTGCCGACATCGACAATTTTCAACGCGTCCTTATCGCCCCTCAATTTGCTGAAACCCGACGCCACCAGGTTCAGGACGCTGCTTGCTCCACCGGAGATAACGGTCTCAAGCACTTGCAAAATCGCTTCATTCATCGTGATGGTGAGCTGTTTGCTGACGTATTTCTTGTAGGTGAAGCCTCCCGTCACCCAGCCCACCGCCAACAATGCCTCATTGTACTTCAGGTAGCGTTCTTCGTTGCTGGCTTCCTTGGGCAGGCTCCGGACCTGCGCTTCGGCAAACTGCTGGCAGTCCAGCGCATCCTGCCTGTCGTCCTCAGAAAGTGCCTGGTCGAACACCACCAGCGAGGGCCCTACTACCGAATCCCCCACACCTTGCGCCGACGAATCACTCGGTGCTGCGCCCAGGATCGAGGTGGAACGCTTGGTCCGCGCCCGTGGCGCGACGTTTTTCAGTTCTGCCGCAATGCCTTCGAAATACTTATCCTGCATGGCATCATCAAATGCGACTTGAGCCACTGAGTAATCATTTATATCGACCATTTAAATCTCCATTTAATCAATAAGCCGCCTCATGCGACCAGCTGAAAACTAAAGCGCGGAGTTGAATCGGTCAAAGTAAAAACACTCAGAACTTATTTCAGGAACTATTAGAAAATAAAAAGGCCCGCGACAACTTTCGTCAATCGCAGGCCCTATCGTTAGTTGTTGCCTTGAACATCAGCGACCTTTGAGCAAAGCCGCTTTCACTCAGGTGACTGGCTTGCTTGGGTACCAGCGTGGCGTGTAAACCCAATCACCGCCGCCGACCCGCGGAAAAACACAGGTCAGGGATGAGCCGATCAAGACCATCGTGCGCATATCGACCTGGTCGGGAGTCAATTGGCCAAGAGTAGTGACGCGCAGCGCTTGCCCCGGACGCCCGATGTCCCGGCCCAACACCACAGGAGTCTCAGGCACGCGGTGCCGAGCGACGATGTCCAGCGCCTGGCCCAATTGCCACGGCCGTGAACGTGAGATCGGGTTGTAGAAGGCCAGGGCCAGATCGGCTTGAGCGGCCAGGTCCAGGCGTTTTTCGATGATTGCCCAGGGCTTGAGGTTATCCGACAGCGACAGCACACAGAAATCATGCCCCAGCGGTGCACCGGCCTGGGCGGCTGTCGCCAGCGAGGCGGAAACCCCCGGCAAAATCTCGAGTTCGACATTGTGCCAATGGACGTCGGTGGATTCGTGCAGCGCCTCCAGCACAGCCGCAGCCATGGCGAAAACCCCCGGATCCCCTGAAGAAACCACCACCACCGAACGCCCCTGGGCCGCCAGTTCAAAGGCGTGACGGGCGCGTTGCATCTCTTCGCGGTTGTCAGTGCAATGCAGCACCTGATCGGCGCGAAACGGCCCGGCCATGCGCACGTAAGTTTCGTAGCCCAATACATCGTTGGCACGGGCCAGTTCAGCCTTCACTGCCGGTACCATCAGTTCCGCGGCACCTGGCCCCAGACCGATCACAGCCAGGCGTCCGCGAGGCCGGCCAATCTGCAACGGATCCAGCGGCTGACCGGTCACCGCAATAGCCAGCGTATCGTCGCCATGGAGGGTGACGGGCTCGCCGATAGCCAAGCGCAGGCGCTCACCGAGATCACCCTCGACGCTGGCAAAACGCAGCGGCACGCCCAATTCAAGCGCCGCTTCCCGCAGCCCGGGACTGGCCATTTCGGTGTCGGCGGCTAACAGGCAGGCC
>NZ_JBGCUL010000433.1:0-3757 GCF_054177685.1 Pseudomonas sp. P5_A2_2 | reverse complement strand
CTCAACGCCTCTGATCGCTGGACTTCGACATTTTCCTGACCAGATGGCCAGAAAATTGCTTTATCCACAGGCACAAGTCCAATAGCACCGAGCCTGTCATGCCCAATCACGCTCTAATCCTCGATCCGGTTCCGCGCCTGCAACTGCGCAGAATCAGCAAACGCTATCCCGGTTGCCTGGCCAACGACGCCATCGACCTGACCATTGCCCCTGGCGAGATCCATGCCCTGCTCGGTGAAAACGGCGCGGGCAAAAGCACGCTGATGAAGATCATCTACGGTGTCACCCACGCCGATTCGGGCGAGGTGATCTGGCAAGGTCAGCGGGTGAGCCTGCGCAACCCGGCCCAGGCGCGCGGTCTGGGAATCGGCATGGTGTTCCAGCATTTTTCGCTGTTCGAAACCCTGAGCGTGGCGCAGAACATTGCCCTGGCCATGGGCGCGGCGGCAGGCACACCCAGACAGCTTGAGCCGAAGATTCGCGAAGTGTCCCGCCGCTACGGCATGACGCTGGAACCGGAGCGACTTGTCCACAGTCTGTCGATCGGTGAACGGCAAAGGGTGGAAATCATTCGCTGCCTGATGCAGGACATCCGTCTGCTGATTCTCGATGAACCGACCTCAGTGCTGACTCCGCAGGAAGCTGACGAACTGTTCGTCACCCTGCGCCGGCTCGCCGCTGAGGGCTGCAGCATTTTGTTCATCAGCCACAAGCTCGGGGAAGTCCGCGCGTTGTGCCATAGCGCGACGGTACTGCGCGGCGGACGGGTGGCCGGGCATTGCCTGCCGGCCAAGTGTTCGGATCAGCAGTTGGCGCGGTTGATGGTCGGTGAAGCGGCGGAGTTGATCGCAGACTATCCGAAGGTTACCGGAGGTGATGCGTTCCTTGATGTCCGTGGCTTGTCCTGGCACAACCCGGACCCGTTTGGCTGCTCGCTTGCCAACATCGACCTTGAAGTGCGCCGTGGTGAAATTGTCGGCATCGCCGGTGTCGCCGGCAATGGCCAGGATGAGTTGCTGGCCTTGCTCAGTGGCGAAGAGCTACTGCCTCGCAACGTCAGCTCGACGATCCGTTTTGGCAAGGAGCCCGTCGCCCATTTGCGCCCCGATGCACGCCGCCAACTTGGCCTGGCATTCGTCCCTGCCGAACGCCTGGGACATGGTGCGGTGCCAGAGTTGAGCCTGGCGGATAACGCGCTGCTGAGCGCTTTTCAGCAAGGATTGGTGAGTCACGGTCTGATTCTGCGCGGCAAAGTCGAAGCGCTGGCCGAGGAAATCATCCGTCGCTTCGGTGTGAAGACGCCCGATAGCCAGACTCCGGCCCGCAGCCTGTCCGGCGGCAATTTGCAGAAATTCATCCTCGGCCGGGAAATCCTTCAGCAACCCAGACTGCTGGTCGCCGCGCACCCGACCTGGGGGGTGGACGTCGGCGCGGCCGCCACCATTCACCGCGCACTGATTGCCTTGCGCGATGCCGGCGCGGCGATCCTGGTGATCTCCGAAGACCTCGACGAATTGTTCCAGATCAGCGACCGCCTCGGTGCCTTGTGCGGCGGTCGACTGTCCGCGCTCCACGCCACTGTCGATACGCGCCTGAGCGATGTCGGCGGCTGGATGGCCGGCCAGTTCGACACCCCTCAATCACTCGCATCCGCCACGCGCTAACGGAGTGTCACATGCTGCTTTCCCTTGAACCCCGTGGCCAGCAATCGCGCCTGATGCTGTGGTGCTCGCCATTGYTGGCGGCTGCACTGACCCTGGGCTGTGGATCGTTGTTGTTTATCGCACTCGGGCACGACCCGCTGTTGACCTTGCACACACTGCTGATCGCGCCGGTCAGCGACCTGTATGGTGTCTCCGAATTGCTGGTCAAAGCCCTGCCGATTCTGCTGTGCGCATTAGGCCTGGCCGTCGCCTATCAGGCGCGCATCTGGAACATCGGCGCCGAAGGTCAACTGCTGCTCGGTGCGTTGGCCGGCAGTGCACTGGCAGTGAACATCATTGATATACAAAGCCGCTGGGCACTGGTGCTGATCCTGCTCACGGGCTCCCTGGCGGGTGCCGCGTGGGCCGGCCTGACGGCGTGGTTGCGTACACGCTTCAACGCTAATGAGATCCTGACCAGCATCATGCTCAACTACATCGCACTGAACCTGTTGCTGTTCTGCGTTCACGGCCCATTGAAAGACCCCGCGGGATTCAATTTCCCCGAGTCAGCGATGTTCGGTGACGCCAGCCGCTTGCCGCTGTTGATGGAGGATGGCCGGGTGCATGCCGGAGTGTATTTCGCCCTGCTCGCGCTAGTGGCGGTTTGGGTGTTGTTGCAGAAAAGCTTTGTCGGTTTCCAGATCAAAGTGCTCGGGCTGGACAAACGTGCCGCCGGTTTTGTCGGCTTTCGCGAGAAGCGCCTGATCTGGCTTGCGCTGTTGATCAGCGGCGGCCTGGCAGGGCTTGCCGGGGTGTGCGAAGTCACCGGCCCCATCGGCCAGTTGGTGCCGCAGGTCTCGCCGGGCTACGGCTACGCGGCGATTACCGTGGCGTTTCTCGGCCGCCTGAATCCTGTCGGCATCCTGTTTTCCAGCCTATTGATGGCGCTGCTGTACATCGGCGGCGAAAGCGCACAAATGAGCCTGAACCTGCCGCAAGCGATCACCCAATTGTTCCAGGGCATGATGCTGTTTTTCCTGCTGGCCAGCGATGTGCTGATTCTCTACCGACCGCGCTTGAACCTGCGCTGGACCCGCCGCGCCCAAGCCACCGCCGTACAAGCAGGAGCGCTGTGATGGATATCGATCTGCTGAGCAATATTTTCTACGCCATGGTCCGCTGCGGTACGCCGTTGCTGCTGGTGGCGCTGGGGGAACTGATCTGCGAGAAAAGCGGCGTCCTCAACCTGGGCCAGGAAGGCATGATGCTGTTTGGCGCGGTGATCGGTTTCATCGTCGCGTTCAATTCCGGCAACCTGTGGCTCGGTGTGTCGTTGGCGATGCTCGCCGGGATGTTGTTGTCGTCGTTGTTTGCGCTGGTGGCGCTGGTGTTCAACGCCAATCAGGTGGCCACCGGTCTGGCCCTGACGATTTTCGGCGTGGGTCTGTCGACCTTCGTCGGTGCGGCTTGGGTCGGCAAGCCGCTGGCGGGGTTTGAGCCGATGGCGATTCCGTATTTGAGTGAGATCCCACTGATCGGGCGGATGCTGTTTGCCCAGGACCTGTTGGTGTATCTGTCGTTCGCGTTGTTCGCACTGGTGGCCTGGGTGATTCTGAAAAGCCGCATCGGGCTGATCATTCAAGCGGTCGGCGAAAATCCCGACGCTGCCAGCGCCATGGGCTTGCCGGTTTTGGTTGTACGCACGTTGGCGGTGTTGTTCGGCGGCGCAATGGCAGGGTTGGCCGGGGCTTATCTGTCCCTGGCGTACACGCCGATGTGGGCGGAGAACATGAGCGCCGGGCGCGGCTGGATTGCCCTGGCGCTGGTGGTGTTCGCCAGTTGGCGGGTGTGGCGCCTGCTGCTCGGCGCCTACCTGTTCGGGCTCGCCAGCATCCTGCACCTGGTGGCGCAGGGGTTGGGGCTGGCAATTGCGTCCAGTCTGCTGGCGATGCTGCCGTATGTCGCGACCATTGTGGTGCTGGTGCTGCTGTCACGGGATGCGCTGCGCACACGGTTATATGCGCCGGTGTCGTTGGGGCAGCCGTGGCAGGCTGGGCATTAAGGGTTGCCTGATCTGGCCTCATCGCGAGCAAGCTCGCTCCCACAAGGAT
>NZ_JBGCUL010000432.1:0-3757 GCF_054177685.1 Pseudomonas sp. P5_A2_2 | reverse complement strand
GGCTGGTGGCTCTTGCCACCGGCCTTTTTCCGTTACTGGCAGCCGACTCGGTCGGTGCCGATAACGTGCTGTAACCACCCGATGCGGTGGCGCAAACCATGGGGTTTGCACGATTTTCTGGCTGCTCCCGTCGGGAGGGGCCAAACAAGCAGGTGACCAAGCTGGGGAACGCTGATGGCTTACTCATATACTGAGAAAAAACGTATCCGCAAGGACTTTAGCAAGTTGCCGGACGTCATGGATGTGCCGTACCTCCTGGCCATCCAGCTGGATTCGTATCGTGAATTCTTGCAAGCGGGAGCGACTAAAGATCAGTTCCGCGACGTGGGCCTGCATGCGGCCTTCAAATCCGTTTTCCCGATCATCAGCTACTCCGGCAATGCTGCGCTGGAGTACGTCGGTTATCGCCTGGGCGAACCGGCATTTGATGTCAAAGAATGCGTATTGCGCGGTGTAACTTACGCCGTACCTTTGCGGGTAAAAGTGCGCCTGATCATTTTCGACAAAGAATCGTCGAACAAAGCGATCAAGGACATCAAAGAGCAAGAAGTCTACATGGGTGAAATCCCCCTGATGACTGAAAACGGTACCTTCGTAATCAACGGTACCGAGCGTGTAATCGTTTCCCAGCTGCACCGTTCCCCGGGCGTGTTCTTCGACCACGACCGTGGCAAGACGCACAGCTCCGGTAAACTGCTGTACTCCGCGCGCATCATTCCTTACCGCGGTTCGTGGCTGGACTTCGAGTTCGACCCGAAAGACTGCGTGTTCGTGCGTATCGACCGTCGTCGCAAGCTGCCTGCCTCGGTACTGCTGCGCGCGCTGGGCTATACCACTGAAGAAGTGCTGGACGCGTTCTACACCACCAACGTATTCCACGTGAAGGGCGAGACCCTGAGCCTGGAACTGGTGCCTCAGCGCCTGCGCGGTGAAATCGCCGTCCTCGATATTCTGGATGACAAAGGCAAGGTTATTGTCGAGCAAGGTCGTCGTATCACCGCTCGCCACATCAACCAGCTGGAAAAAGCCGGGATCAAAGAGCTGGATGTGCCTCTGGACTACGTCCTGGGTCGCACAACCGCCAAGGTCATCGTGCACCCGGCAACCGGCGAAATCCTGGCAGAGTGCAACACCGAGCTGAACACCGAGATCCTGGCCAAAATCGCCAAGGCTCAGGTTGTTCGCATCGAAACTCTGTACACCAACGATATCGACTGCGGTCCGTTCGTCTCCGACACCCTGAAGATCGACTCCACCAGCAACCAACTGGAAGCGCTGGTCGAGATCTATCGCATGATGCGTCCTGGCGAGCCGCCAACCAAAGACGCTGCCGAGACCCTGTTCAACAACCTGTTCTTCAGCCCTGAGCGCTATGACCTGTCTGCGGTCGGCCGGATGAAGTTCAACCGTCGTATCGGTCGTACCGAGATCGAAGGTTCGGGCGTGCTGTGCAAGGAAGACATCGTCGCGGTACTGAAGACCCTGGTCGACATCCGTAACGGTAAAGGCATCGTCGATGACATCGACCACCTGGGTAACCGTCGTGTTCGCTGCGTAGGCGAAATGGCCGAGAACCAGTTCCGCGTTGGCCTGGTACGTGTTGAGCGTGCGGTCAAAGAGCGTCTGTCGATGGCTGAAAGCGAAGGCCTGATGCCGCAAGACCTGATCAACGCCAAGCCAGTGGCTGCGGCGGTGAAAGAGTTCTTCGGTTCCAGCCAGCTGTCCCAGTTCATGGACCAGAACAACCCGCTGTCCGAGATCACCCACAAGCGTCGTGTTTCCGCACTCGGCCCTGGCGGTCTGACTCGTGAGCGTGCCGGCTTCGAAGTTCGTGACGTACACCCGACTCACTACGGTCGTGTATGCCCGATCGAAACGCCGGAAGGTCCGAACATCGGTCTGATCAACTCCCTGGCTGCCTACGCGCGCACCAACCAGTACGGCTTCCTCGAGAGCCCGTACCGTGTGGTGAAAGACGCTCTGGTCACCGACGAGATCGTATTCCTGTCCG
Organism: Pseudomonas sp. P5_A2_2; assembly: GCF_054177685.1. Lineage (NCBI taxonomy): Bacteria > Pseudomonadati > Pseudomonadota > Gammaproteobacteria > Pseudomonadales > Pseudomonadaceae > Pseudomonas > Pseudomonas sp. P5_A2_2. The sequence goes on along the minus strand of NZ_JBGCUL010000432.1, from coordinate 1,746 downwards.
CCATCGAAGAAGCCGATCACGTGATCGCTCAGGCCTCGGCCACGATGAACGACAAGAAAGTCCTGATCGACGAACTGGTAGCTGTTCGTCACTTGAACGAATTCACCGTCAAGGCGCCGGAAGACGTCACCTTGATGGACGTATCGCCGAAGCAGGTAGTTTCGGTTGCTGCGTCGCTGATTCCGTTCCTCGAGCACGACGACGCCAACCGTGCGTTGATGGGTTCGAACATGCAGCGTCAAGCTGTACCAACCCTGCGCGCTGACAAGCCGCTGGTAGGTACCGGCATGGAGCGTAACGTAGCCCGTGACTCCGGCGTTTGCGTCGTGGCTCGTCGTGGCGGCGTGATCGACTCCGTCGACGCCAGCCGTATCGTGGTTCGTGTTGCCGATGACGAAGTTGAAACCGGTGAAGCCGGTGTCGACATCTACAACCTGACCAAGTACACCCGCTCCAACCAGAACACCTGCATCAACCAGCGTCCGCTGGTGCGTAAGGGTGATCGGGTTCAGCGTAGCGACATCATGGCCGACGGCCCGTCCACCGACATGGGTGAGCTGGCGCTGGGTCAGAACATGCGCATCGCGTTCATGGCATGGAACGGCTTCAACTTCGAAGACTCCATCTGCCTGTCCGAGCGTGTTGTTCAGGAAGACCGCTTCACCACGATCCACATCCAGGAACTGACCTGTGTGGCCCGTGACACCAAGCTTGGCCCAGAGGAAATCACTGCCGACATCCCGAACGTGGGTGAAGCGGCTCTGAACAAGCTGGACGAAGCCGGTATCGTTTACGTAGGTGCTGAAGTTGGCGCAGGCGACATCCTGGTCGGTAAGGTCACTCCGAAAGGCGAGACCCAGCTGACTCCGGAAGAAAAACTGCTGCGTGCGATCTTCGGTGAAAAAGCCAGCGACGTTAAGGACACTTCCCTGCGTGTACCTACCGGTACCAAAGGTACTGTCATCGACGTACAGGTCTTCACCCGCGACGGCGTTGAGCGTGATGCTCGTGCACTGTCGATCGAGAAGTCCCAGCTGGACGAGATCCGCAAGGACCTGAACGAAGAGTTCCGCATCGTTGAAGGTGCTACTTTCGAACGTCTGCGTTCCGCTCTGGTCGGCCACAAAGCCGAAGGCGGCGCCGGTCTGAAGAAAGGCCAGGACATCACCGACGAAGTTCTCGACGGTCTTGAGCACGGCCAGTGGTTCAAACTGCGCATGGCTGAAGATGCTCTGAACGAGCAGCTCGAGAAGGCTCAGGCCTACATCGTTGATCGTCGCCGTCTGCTGGACGACAAGTTCGAAGACAAGAAGCGCAAACTGCAGCAGGGCGATGACCTGGCTCCAGGCGTGCTGAAAATCGTCAAGGTCTACCTGGCAATCCGTCGTCGCATCCAGCCGGGCGACAAGATGGCCGGTCGTCACGGTAACAAGGGTGTGGTCTCCGTGATCATGCCGGTTGAAGACATGCCGCACGATGCCAATGGCACCCCGGTCGACGTTGTCCTCAACCCGTTGGGCGTACCTTCGCGTATGAACGTCGGTCAGATCCTTGAAACCCACCTGGGCCTCGCGGCCAAGGGTCTGGGCGAGAAGATCAACCGCATGATTGAAGAGCAGCGCAAAGTTGCCGAGCTGCGCAAGTTCCTGCACGAGATCTATAACGAGATCGGCGGTCGTCAGGAAAGCCTCGATGACTTCTCGGACCAGGAAATCCTGGATCTGGCTCAAAACCTGCGTGGCGGCG
>NZ_JBGCUL010000431.1:0-3758 GCF_054177685.1 Pseudomonas sp. P5_A2_2 | reverse complement strand
CCACCATCGCGAGCAGGCTCGCTCCTACAAGGGGCCGGCTATTTTCCTCAAAGAATTTTAGAAAAAGGAGTGACACCATGCTGGTGATGCGCCCCGCGCAAATGGCTGATCTGGGCGAGGTACAGCGTCTGGCTGCGGACAGCCCGATTGGTGTCACTTCCTTGCCGGATGACGTTGAACGCCTGAGCGACAAGATCGCGGCAAGCGAAGCCTCGTTCGCCGCCGAAGTGAGCTTCAACGGCGAGGAAAGCTATTTCTTCGTCCTCGAAGACTCTGCCACCGGCAAGCTGGTCGGTTGCTCGGCCATCGTGGCGTCGGCCGGTTACTCCGAACCGTTCTACAGCTTCCGCAACGAAACCTTCGTGCACGCTTCCCGCGAGCTGAAAATTCACAACAAGATCCACGTGCTCTCGCAGTGCCACGACCTGACCGGCAACAGCTTGCTGACCAGTTTCTACGTGCAGCGGGATCTGGTGGGCTCGCCTTGGTCAGAGCTCAATTCCCGTGGCCGTCTGCTGTTCGTCGCCAGCCACCCGGAGCGTTTTGCCGATTCCGTGGTGACCGAGATCGTCGGTTACAGCGATGAAAATGGCGACTCGCCATTCTGGGACGCCATCGGTCGCAACTTTTTCGACCTCAACTACGCTGAAGCCGAGCGTCTGTGCGGCCTGAAGAGCCGGACGTTCCTCGCCGAACTGATGCCGCATTACCCGATCTACGTGCCCCTGCTGCCGGACTCCGCGCAAGAAGCCATGGGCCAGGTGCACCCGCGGGCGCAGATCACCTTCGACATCCTGATGCGCGAAGGCTTCGAGACCGATCACTACATCGACATCTTCGACGGCGGCCCGACCCTGCATGCCCGTGTCTCGGGGATCCGTTCGATCGCCCAGAGCCGTGTGGTGCCGGTGAAGATCGGTGAGCCGGTCAAAGGTGTCGGTCGCCAGTATCTGGTTGCCAATGCCCAGTTGCAGGACTACCGCGCGGTCATGCTCGAGCTTGACTACGCGCCGGGTAAACCGGTGACCCTGGACCTGGAAGCGGCCGAAGCCCTGGGCGTCGGCGAGGGTGCCAGCGTGCGCCTGGTGGCGGTTTAACGTCGCAATTGATGCCTAGAAAGCAGCGAAGTTTCACGGGTGGCGCAAGCGGCCCGTTTGAGGAGATAGCATGATCGTTCGTCCCGTACGCAGCAGCGATTTACCCGCTCTGATCGACCTGGCCCGCAGCACCGGCACCGGCCTGACCACCTTGCCGGCCAACGAAGAGCGGCTGGCCCATCGGGTCGGCTGGGCCGAGAAGACCTTTCGCGGCGAAGCCGGGCGGGGTGATGCGGACTATCTGTTCGTGCTCGAAGATGATGACGGTCGCGTGGTGGGTATTTCCGCCATTGCCGGCGCCGTCGGCCTGCGTGAGCCCTGGTACAACTTCCGGGTCGGTCTGACAGTCAGCGCTTCGCAAGAGCTGAACATCTATCGTGAAATCCCGACGCTGTTCCTGGCCAACGACCTGACCGGCAACTCCGAGCTGTGCTCGCTGTTCCTGCACGCCGATTACCGCAGTGGCCTCAACGGTCGCATGCTGTCCAAGGCGCGGATGCTGTTCATCGCCGAGTTCCCGCAACTGTTCGGCAACAAGATCATCGCCGAAATGCGCGGTGTTTCCGACGAAGCCGGGCGTTCGCCGTTCTGGGAAAGCCTGGGCCGGCACTTCTTCAAGATGGAGTTCAGCCAGGCTGACTACCTGACCGGCGTCGGCAACAAGGCGTTCATCGCCGAACTGATGCCGAAATTCCCGCTGTACACCTGCTTCCTGTCGCCGGATGCGCGCAACGTCATCGGTCAGGTGCACCCGGACACCGAGCCGGCGCTGGCCATGCTCAAGAGCGAAGGCTTCAGCTACCAGGGCTACGTCGACATTTTCGACGCAGGTCCTGCGATCGAATGCGAAACCGGCAAGATCCGCGCCGTGCGCGACAGCCAGGCGCTGGTGCTGGCCGTTGGCACGCCAGGCGACGACGCCACGCCATTCATCATTCACAACCGCAAGCGCGAAGACTGCCGCATCACTGCCGCTCCGGCACGTCTGGCCGCCGGCACTCTGGTGGTCGATTCGAAGACCGCCAAACGTCTTCAACTCAACGCTGGCGATCAAGTGCGCGCCGTGGCGTTGTCCGCAGCTCGGGAGTCGAAATAATGAAGTCGCTTTACATCGCAGGTGAATGGCTGGCAGGTGAGGGCGAAGCCTTCGAGTCGCTGAACCCGGTGACCCAGCAGGTGCTGTGGTCCGGCGTCGGTGCCACCGCCGCTCAGGTCGAGTCGGCTGTGCACGCGGCGCGTCAGGCGTTCCCGGGCTGGGCGCGGCGTACCCTGGAAGAACGCATTTCGGTGCTGGAAGCCTTTGCTGCTGCCCTGAAGACCCACGCGGACGAACTGGCTCATACCATCGGCGAAGAAACCGGCAAACCCCTGTGGGAAGCGGCGACTGAAGTCACCAGCATGGTCAACAAGATTGCCATCTCGGTGCAGAGCTACCGCGAACGTACCGGCGAGAAGAGCGGTCCGTTGGGCGATGCCACCGCTGTGCTGCGCCATAAACCCCACGGTGTGGTGGCAGTGTTCGGTCCTTACAACTTCCCGGGTCACCTGCCGAACGGCCACATCGTGCCGGCACTGCTGGCCGGTAACAGCGTGCTGTTCAAGCCAAGCGAACTGACACCGAAAGTCGCCGAGTTGACGGTCAAGTGCTGGATCGAGGCCGGTCTGCCGGCCGGCGTATTGAATTTGCTGCAAGGCGCTCGCGAAACCGGTATCGCCCTGGCGGCGAACCCGGGCATCGACGGCCTGTTCTTCACCGGCTCCAGCCGCACCGGCAATCACCTGCACCAGCAATTCGCCGGTCGTCCGGACAAGATCCTGGCGCTGGAGATGGGCGGTAACAACCCGCTGGTGGTCGATCAGGTTGCGGACCTCGATGCCGCGGTGTACACGATCATTCAGTCGGCGTTCATCTCCGCCGGCCAGCGCTGCACCTGCGCCCGGCGCTTGCTGGTGCCACAAGGTGCCTGGGGCGACTCGCTGCTGGCGCGTCTGGTGGCGGTCAGCTCGACAATTGAAGTCGGTGCCTTCGATCAGCAACCGGCGCCGTTCATGGGCTCGGTGGTTTCCCTTGGTGCTGCGAAAGCGTTGATGGATGCGCAAGAACATCTGCTGGCCAACGGCGCCGTGGCGCTGCTGGAAATGACTCAGCCTCAGGCTCATTCGGCCTTGCTGACCCCGGGCATCCTGGATGTGACCACTGTCGCCGATCGTCCTGACGAAGAACTGTTCGGCCCGTTGCTGCAGGTGATCCGCTACGTTGATTTTGCAGCGGCGATCGCTGAAGCCAACGACACTGCCTACGGTCTGGCCGCCGGCCTGCTGTCGGATTCCGAAGCGCGTTACCAGCAATTCTGGCTGGAAAGCCGCGCCGGTATCGTCAACTGGAACAAACAGCTGACCGGTGCCGCGAGCAGCGCGCCGTTCGGCGGCGTCGGCGCCTCGGGCAACCACCGCGCCAGTGCCTACTACGCGGCGGATTACTGCGCGTATCCGGTGGCCTCGCTGGAAACGCCGAGCCTGGTATTGCCTGCCGCCCTGACGCCTGGCGTGAAGATGGCGTGATGCCCATCGCCAGCAGGCTGGCTCCCACAGGTTCGGTGGTGGATACACATTTGGTGTACGACACAAACCCTGTAGGAGCGAGCCTGCTCGCGATGGCCG
>NZ_JBGCUL010000430.1:0-3758 GCF_054177685.1 Pseudomonas sp. P5_A2_2 | reverse complement strand
CGTCCGCCAGATGATGCAGCAAGTCGCCGATACCGATGCCAGCGTGCTGATCCTCGGTGAGTCCGGAACGGGCAAGGAAGTGGTTGCACGCAACCTGCATTACCATTCCAAGCGCCGCGAAGCGCCGTTCGTGCCGGTCAACTGCGGGGCGATTCCGGCCGAGTTGCTGGAAAGCGAACTGTTCGGTCATGAAAAGGGTGCCTTCACCGGGGCGATCACCAGCCGCGCCGGTCGATTCGAGCTGGCCAACGGCGGCACCCTGTTCCTCGATGAAATCGGCGACATGCCGCTGCCGATGCAGGTCAAGTTGCTGCGTGTATTGCAGGAGCGCACCTTCGAGCGCGTGGGCAGCAACAAGACCCAGAGCGTCGACGTGCGCATCATTGCGGCGACCCACAAGAATCTCGAAAGCATGATCGAGATCGGCACCTTCCGCGAAGATTTGTACTACCGCCTGAATGTGTTCCCGATCGAGATGGCGCCGCTGCGTGAGCGCGTTGAAGACATTCCGCTGCTGATGAACGAGCTGATCTCGCGCATGGAGCACGAGAAGCGCGGTTCGATCCGGTTCAACTCGGCGGCGATCATGTCGCTGTGCCGGCATGGCTGGCCGGGCAACGTCCGCGAACTGGCCAACCTGGTGGAGCGCATGGCGATCATGCATCCCTACGGCGTGATCGGCGTGGTCGAGTTGCCGAAGAAATTTCGCTACGTCGACGATGAAGACGAGCAGATGGTCGACAGCCTGCGCAGTGATCTGGAAGAGCGTGTGGCCATCAACGGTCATACGCCGGACTTCACGGCCAGCGCCATGTTGCCTCCGGAAGGCCTGGACCTGAAGGACTACCTCGGTGGTCTGGAGCAAGGCTTGATTCAGCAGGCGCTGGATGATGCCAACGGCATTGTGGCGCGCGCGGCCGAGCGGTTGCGTATCCGTCGTACCACGCTGGTGGAAAAGATGCGCAAGTACGGCATGAGCCGGCGTGATGGAGACGAACAGGCGGATGATTGACGCCTGTTTTTCAAGTCATTCATTTATAGGAAGTTTTTTTTAGGCACGGGTATTGCTAAGTCCCTCGCAACGTTCCGTTTAACTGACGGTCAGCCAAGCGAGAGAGCACAATGCCCCAAGCCGCCCAGATGTCTCCTGTCCCTGATGCTTCGCGGCAACCGTCGTCCGTAGAGCAGGCGAGTCGGCTGGGTCTTGAGCAGGCATTCGCACTGTTCAATCAGATGTCCACTCAGTTGACCGATTCCTACAGCATGCTTGAAGCCCGGGTTACCGAGCTCAAGGGTGAACTGGCGGTGGTCAGCGCCCAGCGCATGCAGGAGCTGGCGGAAAAGGAACGCCTGGCCAACCGCCTGCAAAATCTCCTTGATCTGTTACCCGGCGGGGTCATCGTCATTGACGCCCAGGGCATCGTGCGCGAAGCCAATCCGGCGGCGTGCGAGTTGCTGGGTCTGCCGCTGGAAGGTGAATTGTGGCGCCACGTCATTGCCCGCTGTTTTGCGCCGCGAGAAGACGATGGTCACGAAGTCTCCCTCAAGGATGGTCGGCGTCTGTCGATCGCCACGCGCTCGCTGGACGCCGAGCCCGGCCAGTTGGTGCTGCTCAATGACCTGACTGAAACCCGCCATCTGCAGGATCAACTGGCCCGTCATGAGCGTCTGTCGTCATTGGGGCGCATGGTCGCTTCATTGGCTCATCAGATACGCACGCCGTTGTCCGCCGCGTTGCTGTATGCCAGTCATTTGACCGAGCAAGAGTTGCCGGTCGCTACCCGGCAGCGCTTTGCCGGGCGCCTCAAGGAGCGCCTGCACGAGCTGGAGCACCAGGTGCGCGACATGCTGGTGTTCGCCCGGGGCGAGTTGCCGCTGACCGACCGCGTGACGCCCGGTCAGCTGATGCAATCGTTGCAAGCGGCGGCGCTGACCCACGTACAGGATCTGCCGATCCGCTGGCAGTGCGACAGTCACTCGGGGGAGTTGCTGTGCAATCGCGACACTCTGGTCGGCGCGATCCTCAATCTGATCGAGAACGCCATTCAGGCCAGTGCCGGTCAATTGCGCCTCAAGATTCACCTCTACACCCGAGGCAATAACCTGMGCCTGTGCGTCAGCGACAGTGGCAGCGGTATCGACGCCGCTGTTCTGGCGCGATTGGGCGAACCCTTTTTCACCACCAAGACTACCGGCACGGGTCTTGGCCTGACCGTGGTCAAGGCAGTGGCGCGTGCTCATCAGGGCGAATTGCAGCTGCGTTCGCGGCTCGGTCGCGGCACCTGCGCGCAAGTAATCCTGCCGTTGTTCAGCAGCGCTCAAGGAGCGGAGTGACGCAGATGGGTATCAAGGTTCTGCTGGTCGAGGACGACCGCGCTTTGCGCGAGGCACTGGCTGATACGCTGCTGCTCGCGGGGCATGATTACAAGGCGGTGGGTTCGGCAGAGGAGGCGTTGCTTGCCGTCGGCGACGAGGCCTTCAGCCTGGTGATCAGTGACGTCAATATGCCGGGCATGGACGGCCACCAGTTGCTTGGCATGCTGCGAGTGCGGCAGCCGCAGTTACCGGTGTTGCTGATGACTGCTCACGGTGCGGTCGAGCGCGCGGTCGATGCGATGCGCCAGGGGGCGGCGGATTACCTGGTCAAGCCATTCGAGCCCAAGGCGTTGCTCGATCTGGTGGGGCGTCATGCCCTGGGCAGTCTCGGCCTGACCGAGGGCGGAGGGCCGGTAGCGTTCGAGCCGGCGAGCGCGCAGTTACTCGAGTTGGCGGCGCGGGTCGCACGCAGTGATTCCACTGTGTTGATCTCGGGCGAGTCGGGCACGGGCAAGGAAGTGCTGGCGCGTTATATCCATCAGCATTCTCATCGCGCCAATCAGCCGTTCATCGCGATCAACTGCGCAGCGATTCCGGACAACATGCTCGAAGCGACCTTGTTCGGTCACGAGAAGGGTTCCTTCACCGGCGCCATTGCCGCGCAAGCCGGCAAGTTCGAGCAGGCCAACGGCGGCACCATTTTGCTCGATGAAATTTCCGAAATGCCTCTGGGGCTCCAGGCCAAATTACTGCGTGTGCTGCAAGAGCGCGAGGTCGAAAGGGTTGGCGCGCGCAAACCGATCGCGCTGGATATTCGCGTGGTCGCCACCACCAATCGCGACCTGGCGGGTGAAGTGGCGGCGGGGCGTTTCCGCGAGGACCTCTATTATCGCCTGTCGGTGTTTCCCCTGGCCTGGCGCCCGTTGCGCGAGCGTACCGCCGACATCCTGCCGCTGGCCGAGCGTCTGCTGGCCAGGCACGTCAATAAAATGAAGCATTCGCCTGCCAGGTTGTCGCCCGAAGCTCAGGCGTGCCTGATCGGTTATCCATGGCCGGGTAACGTTCGTGAACTGGACAACGCGATTCAGCGTGCGCTGATTCTGCAGCAGGGTGGCTTGATCCAGCCGCAGGATTTCTGCCTGGCCGGGCCGGTGGCTTGCGCGCCACTGCCTGCGTTGGCGCAGGCGCCGGTACGTCCCGTGGAAGTCGAGTCCGAGTCGGTCGGTGCGCTGGGCGATGACCTGCGTCGCCGTGAATTCCAGATGATCATCGATACCTTGCGCGCCGAGCGCGGTCGTCGCAAAGAGGCGGCCGAGCGCCTGGGAATCAGCCCGCGGACCCTGCGCTACAAGCTGGCGCAGATGCGCGATGCCGGCATGGATGTGCAAGCGTTTTTGTTCGCGACCTGATTTTTACTGTGTAGGAGCGAGCCTGCTCGCGAT
>NZ_JBGCUL010000429.1:0-3758 GCF_054177685.1 Pseudomonas sp. P5_A2_2 | reverse complement strand
CCGCTATCGCGAGCAGGCTCGCTCCCACAGGTTGCGCGTCTTTCCTCAAGGTTTGATGCTTTACTGAAAAAGCCTGAAACCCACTGAGCCACCACCACGAACCGCAACGACCTGCGCCGCGTGGACATGAACTTGCTGGTGATTTTCGAAACCCTGATGTTCAAAAAGAACCTGACCCGCGCCGGGGAAAAGCTGTTCCTCGGCCAGCCCCCTGTCAGCGCGTCGCTGGCAAAGTTGCGCGATCTGACGACGGCAGCAGTCAGCTGCGGGCAGACGACGCACCGTTTGATATCAAGCTGTCCGAACTGTCGATGGTCTGGAACGGGGTCAACGATAACGATCCGGCAGAACGCTGGTTGCGCTCGAAAATTGCACAGCACATGGCGGCGCCACTATCGGGGCATTGATCGACTGCAGGACTAACGGCTCGGACTCGCGCAAATACACCGGCATGTCGGTCACCGGTGGCATGGCCGGAATCTCGAAGTACATCTGCACCACCCAGCCACGGTGATAGCTGGCGTGATTGACCACGTGCATCAGCATCGCGCCGGCGCTCATGGTGCCGCTTTCGCCCGAGACAAAGGTGAACTCCAGGGGCTTGTCCAGGGAGGCATCGGTTTGCCGGGCGCTCCAGTCGCAATACCAGCGATCGATCTCTTTTTGCGCCATGCGCAGTTCGGACAGATCGGCATGCAGCAGGTCGTGTGAGGTCTTGAAGCCATGCCCCCGGCCTTCGAGGTGCGCCTGCCAGATGCAATCGACCACGTAGACGTGATTGAGGGTGCCGATCATGTTTTTGAACACCGACACCCGTTCTTTTTTGACTTCCCCCGGAGGGAGCGCTGCGAGGCTGTCAAAGAGGCGCTGATTGGCCCAGCGTTTGTAATCGGCCAGCAGACAGGCAGTGCGTACGGTGATCATCAGAGTTCTCCGATGGCAGTAAGCGCATCCCTAGGGGGYGTTCTCAATTAGTTTCCCCACCGCGCCGGGTCTGCTGTTGTGCAGGGCAAGGCGCGAGAAGCGCAGTTTGGTCATTCCAAATCAGCTTSGAGCAACACAGCCCTGCACAACAGCAGGCCCGGCCCTTCGGGTTGTGCCTTAAAGCTGGCCATGCTGCGTTGCAGGCCTTGGAAAGGGAACAACCATTCCCCGCGGCCTACGCCTTGCCTGGCCAGCTTTAAGGCGACAACGCGGTGGGGAAACTAATTGAGAACGCCCCCTAGCATAGACCCAATGCCCACAAGGCAGTGCCAGCCCTGATCATCGGTCGTCCAGGCGTTTTACTACCTGTTCGGCGAGCGCCAGGCAACTGGTCAGGCCCGGTGATTCGATGCCGAACAGATTCACCAGTCCCGGCACCCCATGTTCGGCCCGACCGCTGATGAGAAAGTCGGCAGCCGGCTCGGTCGGCCCACTGATTTTCGGGCGAATACCGCTGTAGGCCGGTTGCAGGCTGTTGTCCGGCAACCCCGGCCAATAGCGGCGGATCGCCTGATAGAACCCCTCGACCCTGTGGGGCTCGACGCGGTAATCGATGTGCTCGACCCATTCGACATCCGGCCCGAAGCGCGCCTGCCCGCCCAGGTCGAGCGTCATGTGCACACCCAGTCCCGCGCTCTCCGGGGCTGGATACACCAGGTGGCGAAACGGCGCCCGGCCGCTGAAACTGAAATAACTGCCCTTGCACAAATGCGCCCGGGGAATGAATTGCCCAGGCAGACCGACAATAGCGCGCGCCACCTCGGGCGCGGACAGCCCCGCGCAATTGATCAATTCGCGGCAGCACAGGGTCATGGGTTGAATGCCGCCCATGCGCAGCTCGAAGCCCTGCTCCATGCAACTGGCCGACAGCAGCGGTGTGCGCAAGGCCAGCGTCGCTGCGAACCGCTCGGCATCGCCCTGAAGCGCCAGCATCAGGGCGTGGGAGTCGACGATGCCGGTAGACGGCGACCACAGCGCCGCGATACAGGACAACGCCGGTTCAAGCGCCCGGGCCTGTGCGCCATCCAGCCATTGCAGGTCATCGACACCATTGACACGCCCCTGCTCCAACAGACGCTGCAAAGCCGAGCGCTGTTGCTCATCGGTGGCCACGATCAGCTTGCCGACGCGCCGGTAATCAATACCTTGCTCATCGCAATAAGCGTAGAGACGCTGCTTGCCCTCCACGCACAACCGCGCCTTGAGGCTGCCACCCGGGTAATAGATACCGGCGTGAATCACTTGCGAGTTACGCGAGCTGATGCCCGTTCCGATGCCCTCACCCGCGTCAACCACCAGCACGTCGCGCCCGCTCATGGCCAAGGCCCTGGCCACTGCCAATCCGACGACGCCAGCCCCGATCACCACACTTTGAATATCGACGTTCAACGCCCCAGCCCTCTCACACCTGTTCCCGCTGCCGATAGTCGATCAGGCTGGAGAAAATCGCCAGCGACAAGGCCATGAAGTCCCCTGTCCATATGCACAATCGGCAGCGCCGGGGAACTCTCGGCGATTGCCATGCATCCTAAACTATGTGGTATTTCCCTTATGCTCCATGCTGTCGGAGGACACCATCATGCGCCGCATGTTTATCCTTTCTTCCCTGCTGCTTTGTTTGCCCGTCGGTTCCGCTCTGGCTAAAGTGGATGCCGAAGATGTCGCCACCTCGGCCGGGGTTTCCGCCTCGCTTTATTCGACGTTCAAAGACGACAAACTCATGATTCCCGCCCGGGATGACGCTTCCAGCTTCGTCGCCAGTGGCGGTGCGATTCGTGGTGCTTATCTGGAGGCGGTATTGAAAAAAGTCCGTCAGGACAATCCCGCCCTCAACAACGCAAGCGACGAAGAGCTGGCCCGCGCCATCCTCGTCCAGGAAGGCGTTGCCACCGATCACTGACGATCGTCATCGCCAGCGGTGGGGCTTGTGACACCGGGATAGCGTTTCCGGCCCTACCCGGCGTGCGTGCCAGTGGACAAGCGTGCCCACCCGGCCACGAGTTGCGCGTTGATACTCACCCCGCCGCACACCACGATCACCACGTCATTGGCGTCGGCAATCGCCGGGTGATCCAGGTAGGCAACCGCCAATGAAACCCCGCACGCCGGCTCGACCAGCTGACGCAAATCATTGGCGTAACGCACCACGCCCATGATCGCCTCATCATCACTGAGCACTACGCATTCATGGGAAAAATCGCCGATGTGCTTGACCGGCCAGGCGGCCACTTGGGCGGCGCCCAGGGACGTGGCGACGGTGTCGATTTTCGCCAATTTGACCGGGTACCCGGCCGCCACCGCCGCGGCGAACGACGCCGCGCCTTCAGTTTCGCAGGCTACGATGCGGCAATCGGTGTGCCGATGACGAATCAGGCCGGTGAGTAGCCCCGCCAGCAAGCCACCGCCGCCCACCGAGGTCACCAGCACATCCACTGGCGGGCAGTCTTCAAGGATTTCATCGACCATGGTGCTGTGCCCTTCCCACAACACCGGGTGGTCGAAAGCGGGCACGAATTCACTGCGTGGGTCCTGGGCGAGCTCCCGTGCCCGTAGATTGGCTTCGTCCCAGACCTTGCCGTGCACGATCACCTCGGCGCCGGTATTGCTGATCCGCGTCCGGGTGCTTTGCGGGGTGGTGTGCGGCACCACGATGCATGCCTTGAGTCCCAGGCATGCAGCGGCCATGGCCGTGGCCAGTCCCGCGTTACCGCCGGAGGGACAGACCACCTTGCGCTTGCCCTGCTGCGCCGCCCGGCTGCACAGTAAGCCAATGC
>NZ_JBGCUL010000428.1:0-3773 GCF_054177685.1 Pseudomonas sp. P5_A2_2 | reverse complement strand
GAATAAGCCGACGCCCTGGCGCCGGCTTTTTTATGCCTGCCGTTTGAGTATCAGCCTCGCATGAGCTGCGCCAGTAGCTCGTAGGAATGCACGCGATCCGAATGTTCGTACAGGTCACAGGTGAAAATCAGCTCGTCGGYCTGGGTCTGTTCAATCAGGACCTCGAGTTTGGCGCGGATTTTCTGCGGGCTGCCGATCATGGCCAAGCCAAGGAAATCGTGCACGGCCTCTTTCTCATGGGGCAGCCACAGGCCGTCCATGGTCTTCACCGGTGGACGCTGTACCAGGCTTTGGCCACGCATCAGGGCGAGAATCCGCTGGAACACCGAAGTCGCCAGGTAATCGGCCTGCTCGTCGGTATCGGCTGCCACTAAAGGCACGCCGAGCATCACGTAAGGTTTGTCCAAAACGGCTGACGGCTTGAAGTGATTGCGATAGACCCGAATCGCTTCATGCATGTAGCGCGGTGCGAAATGCGATGCGAAGGCGTAGGGCAAACCACGCTCACCGGCCAGTTGTGCACTGAACAGGCTCGACCCCAACAACCAGACTGGCACATTGCTCCCGGTGCCCGGCATGGCGATGATGCGTTGGTCCGGAGTACGCGGCCCGAGATAGCGCACCAGCTCCGCCACATCTTCCGGGAAATCGTCGGCGCTGCCGGAGCGTTCACGGCGCAGCGCACGTGCGGTCATCTGGTCGGAACCGGGCGCGCGCCCCAGGCCCAGGTCAATGCGGCCCGGATATAGACTTTCCAGGGTGCCGAACTGCTCGGCAATCACCAACGGTGCGTGGTTGGGCAACATCACCCCACCCGAACCGACACGAATGGTCGACGTGCCACCGGCCAGGTAACCAAGCAGCACCGAAGTCGCGGAACTGGCGATACCGTCCATGTTGTGGTGTTCAGCCACCCAGAAGCGGTTGTAACCGAGTTTCTCGACGTGCTGCGCCAGGTCCAGCGAATTGCGCAGCGACTCGGCCGCGCTGCCGTTCTCGCGCACCGGCACCAGGTCGAGGGTCGAGAACTTGATATCGGACAGTCGTTTCATAAACCTGCTTCTCCAATTGAGGGCGCAGGTTTGTTCTTGCGAACGCAAACCTGCCGAATCCAAAAGCGTGTTCATGCAATGTGGGCATATACCCGAGTTTCAATAGCCCGGTAAAAAATCCCGCGAAAAAAGCAGATTGATCGGACAGGGCTGCCCGGTTTCCAAAGTGCTGAATGCGAAGATCAGCCTGGAGGCCACACTGGTTGGCTGGATTTTCGTTGAACACAAAAGATCGCAGCCTTGGCAACCTGCCGGGATCATTCGGTAGATGGTGCTCAAGTCTGCGATCTTTTTTGCGTCGCGACAGATTTGCCCGCTAAAACTGTGGTCGAATAAACGACAGCAGCGAAAACCCATGACTGTGCGTGCTGCGTCAAAGGAGCTTCAACCATGAAACGTTTTACCCTGGCGGTTATCTGTTGCGCACTGGCCACTTCGGCCCTCGCGGCACCGAAACCCTGCGAAGAACTCAAGGCCGAGATCGAAGCCAAGATCCAGGCCAGTGGCGTCACCGCCTACACGCTTGAAATCGTCACCAACGACGAGGTCCACGACCAGAACATGGTCGTGGGCTCGTGCGAAAACGGCACCAAGAAAATCATCTACCAGAAGAACGACCGCTGACACCTCACATCAAGCAGTAAGACTCCCGATCTTCTGCAACGATCTCCCGCTTGGCGTTGTATAGCCTGGCTTCAGGGATGAAGGCAATCGAGCGGCCTTCAAGCACATAACGTTGGCCGGCTTCGAAATGATCGAAGTTGATGGTCAAGTAACATATGCGTTCAGAAGGGCCGCCCATCATGTTCAAGCCCCCGCCACCAGGTACTTCGTAGTCAAAGCGGACGATCAGTTCATGGCTGCCGGGCATAACCTCAAAAAAACGCCCGTCGGCCAAGCGCTGTTTATCCAGACGCTCGGCCATCAGCAATTTATCGTTAGGGAAGGGCGTGGAAAAATCGACCCAGGCCATCTTTGGATTAGCCGTCGGCATCGGGCTCTGACAGCCAGCGACAATGCTGGCAGCCAGCAACAGCATCAACCTGTACATGATGAATGTCCCAAGGGGTTATACATTCAGCATAACGCCGATCAGGTGTGTTGACAGCCCGCAGGCGTGCCTTGGCCAACCACTTTTCGCTGTTCATCGTAGAGCTTCGCCCAAGGCCGAAAACCGATGTTCCCCACCTTTAGCCGATAACGCTCGCCCGCGTTGAAGTCGTTGAATTTCACGTTCAACTGGCAATCGCGCCACAACGGTTCGGCGTCAGGGCCGATGTTGGTGGGCTGGACCGAGAATTGGTAGCGGACCGTCAGCTCATGGCTACCGGGCCGGACCTGGAAATAGCGTTTGTCGTCGGTGGCCTTGTTATCAACCTCCAGCGCCTGCAGAGTCGTATCTTTTTGCTTCGAGTCCAGGTCGATCCAGGCTTGCGCAGGATCAGGGCGGGGTAGTCCGAAAAAAGCACAGCCGGCCAGCATCAGCAGGCCTCCTGTCAGTATCAACATGCGCATAGCGGAGCTCCAGTCAGGCAGGATAGTCTTGCGGAAAGACTCTCCAAGGAAGAATTATTGTGTTCAGGCCGCTTCCTAGCCTTGGCTTACTTGATCGCGTTTTTCGCGTTTTGTTTCCGGGTGTGATGTTTTTGTTGCTCAACGGTTGCGCCAGCGTCAGCTACTACCACCAACTGGCCAGCGGCCAACTGCAGTTGCTGCGGGCCAGGGAGCCGGTTTCCAGCGTGATTGCCGACCCGGCGCGCGATCAAAAACTGCGCACACACCTGGAGCAATCGCAAAAGGCCCGAACGTTCGCCAGCCAGCAATTGCACCTGCCGGATAACCAGAGTTACCGCTTGTACGCGGACATTGGGCGCCCCTTCGTGGTCTGGAATGTCTTCGCCACGCCGGAATTTTCTCTCAAGCCTGTAAACCACTGCTTCCCCATCGCCGGCTGCGTGGCCTACCGCGGTTACTACAGCCAGAGTGCAGCCCGCGGCGAAGCAGCTTTGCAACGTTTGCAGGGCATGGACGTGTCGATTGGCGGCGTCGAGGCCTATTCGACACTCGGCTGGTTCAACGACCCGATCATCAGTTCGATGATGGGCTGGGGGGACGAGCGACTGGCCACGCTGATCTTTCACGAGCTGGCCCATCAGCGCTTCTATGTGAAGGACGACACGGAGTTCAACGAATCCTTCGCCACCTTCGTCGAGCAGGAAGGTACTCGCCAATGGCGCGCCTACCGCCTCCTGCCACCGGATAACAATGCGCAGGCGCGTCAGCGCAACCAGTTCACTGCGTTGGTGCTCAAGACCCGCACCCGACTGGAAAAGCTCTACACCTTGCCGCTGCCAACCGGACAAATGCGCCAGCGCAAGGCTGCCGAGTTCGAGCGCTTGCGCAGCGAATACCGGCAATTGCGTGACAGTCAGTGGGCCGCAGACAAACGCTACGACGCCTGGATCTATGCCCCGATGAACAATGCCCGACTTTTGCCGTTTGGTTTATACGACCAATGGGTACCGGCATTTGCCGTGCTGTTCCATCAGGTGAATGGCGATTGGCTCAGGTTTTATGCCGCCGTGGAGAAGCTCGGCGCCTTGCCCGCGGGCGAGCGCAAGGCGGCGCTGAAAGCATTGGCTGACGGGGCCGATCAACCAAAGAACCAATAGCAAACCCCGATTGCACCCAGCACCCCGGCCAGCTCCGCCAGCAATGCAC
>NZ_JBGCUL010000427.1:0-3807 GCF_054177685.1 Pseudomonas sp. P5_A2_2 | reverse complement strand
GCAGTTGCCGGCGGCCAGGGCCGGGGCGAGTTTCCAAGCGGCCATCAGCAGCGGGAAGTTCCACGGAATGATCTGCCCGACCACGCCCAGGGGCTCATGGAAGTGATAGGCCGTGGTCAGCTCGTTGATCTCGGCAGCCCCGCCTTCCTGGGCGCGGATGCAACCGGCGAAGTAACGGAAGTGGTCGGCCGCCAGCGGCACGTCGGCGTTCAGGGTTTCGCGCACGGCCTTGCCGTTGTCCCAGGTTTCGGTGACGGCCAGCACCTCAAGGTTCTGCTCGATGCGGTCGGCGATTTTCAGCAGCACCAGGGAGCGGTCCTGGGCCGAGGTCTTGCCCCAGGCGTCGGCGGCGGCATGCGCGGCGTCGAGGGCCTTGTCGATGTCGGCGGCGCTGGAGCGCGGGAACTCGGCGATCACTTCACCGTTGACCGGCGAGGTGTTGGTGAAGTACTCGCCATTGATCGGAGCGACGAACTCGCCTCCGATGAAGTTGCCGTAGCGCGGTTTGAAGGTAATGACGGCGCCTGGGGTTCCGGGTTGTGCGTAGATCATGGTGGGCCTCTGTCTGGGTCGATGCCTGTCGTACTGACAGGCGATGAGCCGATACTAGAGAGCCCCGCGTGCCAGACGAATGCATCGTTGGCAGGAGGGGCTCTCGTTATTTGGTCGTAGATTTCACACAAAACACTGTGGGAGCGAGCTTGCTCGCGATGAGGCCAGCACATTCGCCATTGATGTCGACTGTCAGACCGCTATCGCGAGCAAGCTCGCTCCCACAGGTTATGTGGTGGTCTTGGCGTTAATGCTTGGCCACCAGGTCCTTGGGCAGCTTGAAGGTCCAGAGCATGCCGCCCTGGTTGAAGTCCTTGATGCGCTTGGCCACTTCGCCGCCCCACAGCGGTACCGCGCCGCCCCAGCCGGAGAGCACCGAGACGTACTGTTCGCCGTCCATTTCCCAGGTCACGGGCGAGCCGAGCACGCCGGAACCGGTCTGGAATTCCCAGACCTTTTCGCCGGTCTTGGCGTTGAACGCCTGCAGGAAACCTTCCGGCGTGCCGGTGAACACCAGGTTGCCCTTGGTGGTCAGCACCCCGCCCCACAGCGGCGCGTAGTTCTTGTGGCGCCAGACTTCCTTGCCGGTTTTCGGGTCGATGGCCCGCAGCACGCCGATGTAGTCTTCGTTCAATGGCTTGATGGTGAAGCCGGCGCCGAGGAACGCCGCGCCTTTCTTGTAGGCGATGCCKTCGTTCCAGATGTCCATGCCCCACTCGTTGGACGGCACATAGAACAGCCCGGTGTCCTGGTTGTAAGCCATCGGCATCCAGTTTTTCGCGCCGAGGAACGCCGGCGCCACGAACACCGAACTGCCCTTGGCTTCGGAACCCGGGGCACCGGGACGGCTGGCTTCGTTGTAGATCGGCCGGCCGTTTTTATCCAGGCCGGTGGCCCAGGTGATCTTGTCCACGAACGGGAAGCCACGGATGAATTTGCCATTGGTGCGGTCCAGCACGTAGAAGAAACCGTTACGGTCGGCCGTGGCCGCCGCCTTGATTTCCTTGCCGCCTTCGCTGTAGTTGAACGACACCAGCTCGTTCACGCCGTCGTAGTCCCAACCGTCGTGGGGCGTGCTCTGGAAGTGCCACTTGATGGTGCCGTCGTCCGGGTTGAGCGCCAGGCGCGATGAGGAGTAGAGGTTGTCGCCAGGGCGCAAGTGCGAGTTCCACGGCGCCGGGTTGCCGGTGCCAAACAGCAGCAGGTTGGTTTCCGGGTCGTAATAGCCGCCCAGCCACGGGGCCGCACCGCCGGTTTTCCACAGGTCGCCCGGCCAGGTCTTGCCCGCCTCGCCACCGGAGATGCCGTTCTCCACCGCTTTGCCGTCCTTGTAGACGTAGCCCATATGGCCTTCGACCGTCGGCCGGGTCCACAACAGGTCACCGTTTTTCGGGTCGTAGGCCTCGATCTTGCCCACCACGCCGAACTCGCCACCGGCCACGCCGGTAATCAGCTTGCCGTTGATCACCAGCGGCGCGGCGCTGATCGAGTAGCCTTCCTTATGGTCGGCAACTTTCTTGCTCCACACCACCTTGCCGGTGTCCTTGTTCAGCGCCACGAGCTTGGCGTCGAGGGTGCCGAAAATCACCAGGTCGCCATACAGCGCGACGCCACGGTTGATCACGTCGCAGCAAGGGCGGATGTCATCGGGCAGGCGCGCATCGTATTGCCAGAGTTTCTTGCCGGTGCGCGCATCCACGGCGAACACCCGCGAGTAGGAACCGGTCATGTACATCACGCCGTCCTTGACCATCGGCTGCGCTTGCTGGCCACGCTGTTTTTCACCGCCGAAGGAAAACGCCCAGGCCGGTCGCAGCTCCTTGACGTTGTCGACGTTGAGAATATCCRGCGGACTGTAGCGCTGCCCCTGAACGCCGAGGCCGTTGGTCACGACCTGCTCCGGGTTCTTCGGGTCCTGGAGAATGTCCTGGTCGGAAACCCCGGCCAATGCCTGGCCGGACAACAGCATGGCACTGAGCAGCAGGCTCAGGACGAAGGGCTGGCGACGTGCGGGTTGAGTCATGACGGCTTCCTCTGCGGATTTTTGTTATGTCCGGAAAATTTTCCCGGTCTGGTGCAGATTCTTGAGCGCCGCCGCCCCGGCAACAATTGCCCGCAATGAGGAGATTGCTAGTTCCTTGGTACAGGGTGGGTGAGAAAACACAGGATTGTGAATCACCCCCAATCCTGTGGGAGCGAGCTTGCTCGCGATGGCGGCAGGTCAGGCAATAATGATGCTGGATGTGCCGGCCTCATCGCGAGCAAGCTCGCTCCCACAGGGGGTCTGTGTTTGCTCACTTTCGTGCGGCAGAATCCACCCGCGTCATCCGCTCGCGCTCGTAGCGCGGGTACAGATGACTGACGCTACGGATCAGTTCGTAGCGGCTCAGGTTGATCCCGGCGAAGCGTTCAGGGATGGGGCTGCGGATCATCTCGGCCATGTCGCTGCCATTGGCGGCGCCGTCGCGCATGAGCTGATCGAGCCAGGTCAGGTAATCGCGCATTTGCTCGAAGGGTTGTGGATCGCTCGCCACCGGCCCATGGCCCGGCACGATCAGCGTCCAGGGCAAGCCTTGCAGGGTCGCGATATCCGCCAGCCACTGCGACAACCCCGGACTGTTGGGAGTGGTCAGCGCTCGCTGATAAAACACCAGGTCCCCGGCAAACAGCACGCCGGTTTGCTGGTCGAGAATAGCCAGATCCGCGCCCGTATGCCCACCCAGGCTCAGCAGACGCAGATCGTGATTCCCAAAACTTTTCACGCCGGGTGTCAGCGTCTGCGTCGGCAGCACCACTTCGGTGCCGCGCATCCAGTCGCCGACCATCCGGTACATATTCTCGGCCATGGCATCGCCTTGCCGGTGCAACAGCTCGGTGGTGCCGGCCAAGGCACCGATCGGCACGTCGCTGAAGGCCTGATTACCCAGCACATGGTCCGGGTGGTGATGGGTCAGCAAGACCTCGATCACCGGCTTGTCGGTAATGGCGGCAATGACCTTGCGCAGCGCTTCGCCGTAACGCCTGGACGGGCCGGTGTCGATCACCACCACACCGCGTTCAGTAACGATAAACGCGGTGTTGACGATGTTGCCGCCGTTGGCCTTGGCGAAATTATCGGTGCTGCCTTCCAGCAGCCAGATGTCCTGGGCGATCTGCCGGGGCTTGAGTGAGTAGTCGAGATCGGCCAGGGCCGGCAGACTGACGCTTAACACCATCAACAGGATCCAGCGCATGCCACGCTCCTTGGGGTCACGC
>NZ_JBGCUL010000426.1:0-3809 GCF_054177685.1 Pseudomonas sp. P5_A2_2 | reverse complement strand
GCCACGTACCAGGAACTGCCCAGCACCACGGCAATCAGCCAGCCCCTACCGTCGCACAGATAAGCCTTGGCCCGGGCATCGCGGTAGATCAAGGCATAGGCCAGGATCGGCGCCGTCACCCACAACAGGCAAACCGGCCCTTTGGTCAGCAGTGCACAACCCAGCAACACGTAGCTCAGCCGACTCCACAAGGCCCGACCCTGCTGGAAAATGAACTGCCAGGCCGCCAGCAGCGCACCGAAGCACAGCAGGGTCAACAGCATCTCGATTTCCGAGCGCCGTGCGAACAGGCTGAAGGCACCGTTCGCGGCCAGGAACACCACGGCGAACAGACCGACCTGTCGCCCCGCCTGCCGAACGCCGTACAGATAAGTGCCAACACAGCACAAGGCGGCGGCCAACGCCGAAGGCAGGCGCACGCTCCACTCGGACAAGCTGCCCAGCACCGCCGTTGAAACCAGGCCGGCCCAATAGAAAAACGGCGGCTTGGACAAGTACAAGTCGCCGTTCATATAAGGCAGCAGCCAGCTGCCTGCCTCGCGCATTTCGCGCACGGTGACGGCGCGGCGGGCCTCGTTGACACTGAGGAACGGCACGCTGCCCAGTCCCCAGAAAAACAGCAACGCAATCGCGATAGTCACGAGCAACGTAATATTTCGGGTCGATAACGATCCGCGCATGACCTACTCCTTTAGGTGTTTGCTTTTTTTGATCAATTGCAGGTTGCGAAAGTAGACGATGGAGCCAAAGGCCTGGCCGGCGATGAACACCGGGTCTTCACGGTAAATGGCATAGGCGAGCAGCAAGGTGCTGCCGACGATGCTCAGGTACCAGAAGYTSRYCGGGATCACRCTGCGTTTCTTGTACTCGCTGTACAGCCACTGCARGACRAAMCGCCCGGTAAAGGCGATCTGGCCGGCAAAACCGACGATCAGCCACAAGGCTTCGCGGGAGAGATTCATCCTTCRATCTCCTGGGCAATGGTGTTCAGCCGCGTGCGCTTGATCAGCCACCAGACWCCGAACAAATCGAGAATGCCCACCAGSGCGCGGTCGATGTTGCCGTATTTCGACACCCCGGCCGTGCGYGGCCGGTGGTTGACCGGGTGCACGATCATGCGSCCGTTATGSCGCTGGATCAGCGCCGGAATATAGCGATGCATGTGGTCGAAGTACGGCAGGCGCAAGAACGCCGCGCGCTCGATCAGCTTCAGGCCGCAACCGGTGTCCGGGGTGGCGTCCTTGAGCAGGCGGCGGCGCAGGTTGTTGGCGAAMCGCGASGCGTAGCGYTTGCTCGCSGTRTCACGGCGATTGACCCGATGCCCGGCGACCAGTTGCACGTCAACCTGACCCGGTTCGCCGCGCACCAGCGCCAGCATGCCGGGGATGTCCGCCGGGTCGTTCTGGCCGTCGCCATCGAGGGTCGCCAGCCACTGCCCGCGGGCCTCCCGCGCGGCGTGGTACAGCGAAGTGCTCTGCCCCAGCGASCGTTCGTGATGGAGGATGCGCARGGTGTTCAAGCCGTCGTGGCGGATTTGCCGCAGTTCCTGCAGGGTCGAATCGGTGCTGCCATCGTCGACAACGATGATTTCGTACGATTCAGCGGCCAATGCGACGCGGATTTCCTCAAGCAATGGCTTGAGGTTGTTCGCTTCGTTCTTGGCGGGGATCAGTACGGATACAAAAATGTCTTGGCTCATGGGGTCTCTCTCGCCCTTTTTGATTTTTCGAGATCAGAGGCGAACGCTTCAAATTTGATAAAACTGTCGATACCACTTCACAAACTCGCCGACGCCGGTTTCGAGCGTCACCTGCGGGCTGAAGCCCACCCACTCGGCCAGTGCCGAGACATCGGCCCAGGTCTTGACCACATCACCGGCCTGCATCGGCATGTAGTTGCGCCGGGCCTGCAGGCCCAGGGCGGACTCCAGGCAGTCGACGAAATCCAGCAACGCCACCGGCATGCCACGCCCGATGTTGAAGAGCCGGTTTACCCCGGTGGCAGAGCCTTCCGGCACCGGAGGCCTTGGGCGTAGTCGGGCGATACCTTCGACAATGTCGTCGACGTAGGTAAAGTCGCGCGACATCTGCCCCTGGTTGTAAATGTCGATGGGCAGGTCTTTGAGGATGGCGTCGGTAAACTTGAACAGCGCCATGTCCGGGCGACCCCATGGACCATAGACGGTAAAAAAGCGCAGGCCACTGGCTTTCAAACCATACAAATGGCAGTAACTTTCGGCCAGCAGCTCATTGGCGCGCTTGCTGGCAGCGTACAGTGAAACGGGATGTTCGACAGGGTCCTCGACGCTGAACGGCATCTTGCTGTTGGTGCCGTACACCGAACTGCTCGAGGCGTAGATCAGATGCTCGGGGCGATGGTGCCGACAGGCTTCCAGCACATTGAGGAAACCCACCAGGTTCGATTGCCCATAGACATCCGGGTTGTCCAGCGAGTAGCGCACTCCGGCCTGAGCGGCCAGGTGCACCACCTCGGTAAAACGGTGTTCTTGAAACAGGCTCATCAGGGCCGGTTTATCGACGATGTCCATTTTCCGGAAGCGAAAGCCCGGCAACGTCTCCAACACCTTGAGGCGTGCATGCTTGAGTTCCACGTCGTAGTAGTCGTTGAGGTTGTCGATCCCGACAACGTCCTGACCCTCGCGGCACAAGCGCTGAACCGTATGAAAACCGATGAAACCGGCTGCACCGGTGACCAGAACGGTCATTGGACGCACGCCTGCGACTGCGCCGCGATCGACGCGAGATTACTGATCCAGACCCTCGTGGGCTTCATGTGTAGCTCCTGCTTATGGCGTCATTCGCGCACGGTTTCGTTGTGAAGCTTATAAAACAGAAACATTTCAGTTTCGATAACCCCGTGCGCAACCTCAGCAAAAAAACCATATTTGGCCGAAACAGCCGCTACTATTTGGCCGAATCGTCATGTGGCTTATAAAACCGGAACAAGCCGATATCCACGGTCTTGATGTATTGCGTGGCCCAATCCGGCTTGACGGTACGATCATGGAAATACAGGGCACCCTGGGTGCGGTCCGGCAGTTCCTTGTTCAGGGCCTTGCGCGCGATTTCCTTGGCCATCGCATAAGGCACCTCTTCCTGGACCGAATCGGACTTGCCGTCACACCACCAGGAAAACTGGCAACTCTTGGTCTCCGAACCCTGTTTCACCACTTTACACACCGTGTCCGGAAAGCCCTCGTGGCCCAGGCGATTCATGACCACGTTGGCCACCGCCTCCATGTCGGCGGAGTCCCTGCCCCTGGCTTCCCAGTAAATGGAGCGGGCCAGGCACGTGATCGCGTCGTCCAGCGGCGCGACACCCGCCGGGTCAACGGCCTGGACTTCGGACGGGGTAATCGCTTCAGCCTTGGGTGCGGGTGCGGGGCTTTTATTCTCGGCGGCTTTCTGTTCCAGCACCTCGGCCTTGTTCTCGGCCGCTTGCTGTTTCTGCTCTTGATCCGTAGCGGACACCGGGCCGGCAAGCAACGTGAGGGTGAGGCAGCTGGCGATCCAGTCGAAACGCATGATCGGTGTCACTCGGTGAGCGATGCGATTCAGTGTAGTAGTGAAATGATTTCACCCGCCCCACTACACTCTGGATAATTCCGTTGTCTTAGACGGGGCAACTTCGCGCATCATGGGTGCCATCTGCTCAAGGGGGATTTTCATGGGTTTCATCTCATCCGCACTGCGTTTGGCCGGTTTGTCTCTGGGCCTGGTATTCGCCGCTAACGCTATCGCGGCGGACGAAGCGCAATTGGTCGAATCGATCAACGTCTACCGTAGCCA
>NZ_JBGCUL010000425.1:0-3818 GCF_054177685.1 Pseudomonas sp. P5_A2_2 | reverse complement strand
GAATTCGGCACCGAGCAGGTGATGAACACCGGCCTTTGTCGCGGCTTCGCGCATCTGCGCCGCTTCGGCGGCGTCGCGGGCAAAGGGCTTTTCGCACACGACATGCCGCCCGGCGGCGATCGCGGCCATCACCGGTGCATAGTGTGCGTGCGGGGGCGTTGCCACCGTAACGAGCTGTATCGCTGGATCGGCAAGCGCCTCGGCAAGACTATCGGTTGCCAGCGGGATGCCGAGAGGTGCAGCGCGCGCGATGGTGCGGGCACGGTCTCGGCCGACGATCGCACGCACTTCGAACCCGGCCTCGCGCAGCGCACGTACATGGGTAAAAAGACCGAAGCCGGTGCCGACCACCGCCGCAGCTATGGATCGCGACGGCGTACTCATCGCGCTACCTCGCCACTGATGATCGGCACGATGTCTTCCAGTGCCTCTTCACCACGTTCTTGCAGCACGGCGAGCGCAATACGGCGCAGCGTTACCTGCGGCGGCTCGCCCTGTGTGCCAATCAGACGCAAACTCATGCCGCCATGGACATGGCCGAAGGACTGGACCCAATTGCCGGCGATGCCGGGCTGACCTTGCGCAACGATGACGCGCACCGAGCCGTCGTGGCGATAGCTGGCCTTGTACTTCTGCACGCAACCGCCGCCGTCCTCGTAGTTGTCGAGGTTCTCTTGCCAGATCGAACAGAGCTGGAATATCCAGTAATCACAGGCTGAGGGCAGGAAATCGATAACCAGCGCCTCGTCGCCAGCACACTCCCAGGTACCGAAGCCGTGGTGTCGGTCCGGCACGCCGCCATTGGACAGGTACACCGCGCGGTCGAAGCGGATGCGGTTTGGCCGCTGGCTGAGATTGTCCTGCCACCAGCTGCGCACCAGCTCGCAATAGCCAAGTACCATCTGACCCGCCTTGGCGAGCGCATCGCTTATTTCGGCGGCGGTGACGGGGCGCGGTTGCGGGCTATCGATCCGTTCGATGGTGAAGTGAGGCGGCGCGGTATTCGCGCGATCATGGTAGAGCGTGCGCACCAGGAGGCCGACGCAGTCCGGTGAGATCGACAGCCAGTCGCGCCCGTCTGCGGGTTTGTTCTGGCTGACCACGATCTCGAAGTTGCCCTGCGCATCGAACTTCACCTGGCGTGAGGAGATGAAGCCGGTGGTCTGCAGCGCAGCGGGATCGAATTCGTCAAGACCGGATACACCACGCGTTGCCCAGTCCTGAGCGCCGGGATGGCGCGGTTGTGGCGCGCGCCATGAGGCGATGACGAAGTACGGCAGCCCGCCACGATGGCCACGAATGACATAGTCATGACTACCGTCGACGAACTCGGCAAGCAGATGATCCTGATCGGGAGACTGGAAGTTGATGGACTGTCGCCAGGGCGCATCGCGCAGGCGCGGCCGTTCTGGCTCGCAGTTCTCCAGGTAACGTTCGAAACCGTTGCGCATGAGCCGGGTCATGAATCGATACCATTCGGCGCGGTCGAGGGTATCGGCCTCGGCGCCGAAAGCATCGACCCTGTGGCCGGCCTGGCGAACGGTTTCGCAGAAGTCGTCCCACGCGCGGCCGGACAACAGACGTTCCGTAGCTAGATCGGTCATGACCGCTCTCCTTCGATGCGCTCTGGCCTGACCGAGAAGCGCTCATAGTAAAAGCCGAATCGCTCGCGCAAAGCGGCAATATCAACCCCGAAATCGCCTTTCAGGTCATAGACGACGCGACCATGCTTGCCCCGTGGATTGGCGTTCAGATAGGCCTGGATCCGCGCCTTGGCGTCGGCGGTCAATGGCAGGCCGGCCATGGCATAGATGCGTTCGATCACCGTCTGTTGGTCGGCCATGTAGTCGTCGAAGAGCACATCGAGCGATTGGCCGGCGGGAACACTGTCCCGGTCCCGAACGCAGGCGCGCAGCAGATGTTCCACTCGATCTGTCCAATAGCGCGCCAACGCCTTTACGTCGACAGTATGGCGGCGGATGCGATCGCCATAGGCGATCATGGTGATGGCGGACTGGAGTACGGCGACGGGGTCGCGATGGGTGATGACGAGCGTGGCGTCGGGATAGGTCGTCATCAGCGGCCGCAGGTTCTCCATGTGCGGCGGCGATTTCATCACCCATCGGTTCGGGCCCTGGAGCCAGGTGAGCGCCTGCAGGACTCGGCGACCATAACGGTAGTGCGGCGTCTGATCGTGGCTGTAGTAGTAATCGCGCCAGCGACACGGGCGAGACTGCCATTCCGGCAGATAGGACGAGAAGTCCAGGCCTTGCAGTTCGATGTCTTCATGCACGTGGGTGGGGGACATTTCGTGCATCGCCGGCATGAACGGCAATATGGCTTCGAATTCGCCCCAGGCCTGGCGGGTGCGAACGATACGCGGATCTTCCCCGTCTGATGTTTGGTCTTGCGGCGCAGGAATCGGCTCCATCGCTTCCCATAGCGGCATCGAACGCAGTCGCGGATCGGCTGCCAGGATGTTGACCAGGTGAGTCGTGCCTGAGCGGGGAAGCCCGGCGACGATGATCGGCCGATCAATCGCGACGTCGTTGATTTCCGGGTGTCGCTTCACCAGATCTTCGAAGCGCAGGCGCGAAGATGCGTAGCGCACGGCATCGCCGAACATCCCCGCGCGCCCCAGGGGGCTGAGCTCCGTATCCTCGTCAAAACTCTTCAGCCAGATTCGCAGCCGTTCGCGGAAGTCCTCCGAACCGAAGTCGGAAAGCCCCGTGCGCTGGCATGCGGCTGCCAGGACGGCCTCCTCGCGCATTTCCACGGGGGGGACGCCCGCGATCGCTCGACGCTGTCGCTCGGTCAGCTCGGGGGCGCCCAGGTCTGTGATACGGATGATGTCAGGTTTCATGCGCTGCTCCATAAGTGTGAGGAGAGGTGTTGGCGACAGGCAGTACTGAAAGGGCCGGTGCCGGACTCAGCCGGCGACCGTGAAGCCGCCATCGACAGGCAGTGTCTGTCCCGTGATCCAGCCGGCGGCCGCGCTCGTCAGGAAAAGGACTGGACCGGCGATGTCCTGCGGCACCCCAAGCCGTGCTGCCGGCGTACGCGCAAGCGTGGGCGCGGACCACTGCGGATTGGCGACAGTCGTCGCCGTCATGCGGCTTGCGGTAAGCCCCGCCGCGACTGCGTTGACGCGAATGCGCCCGCCCCAATGGACCGCCAGTGCCCGGGTCAGCCCGACGACGCCAGTCTTTGCCGCGCCATAGCCGGGCACCACATCGATCCCGAAGAACGAGCTCATTGATGCAATGCCGATGATCGAAGGTCCGCCTGGCAGCGTGCTTTTCAGGAGTTTGTCTGCGCAGCCATGCGCCATGCGATAGCCACCGACCAGGTGCATGCGCACCGCGCGTTCGAAAACGTCCGGTTCGTACTCGTCCAGGCCACAGCTTGGCAGCGCAAAGCCGGCGTTGTTGACGAGGATGTCCAGGCGCGGCAGCGCTGCCGCGACGGCAGAGATGTTGTCTGCGTTCTCGATGTCGAGCTGCAAGTAGYGGTAGCCGTCGAGGTCAATGTCGTAATCGGCGGCGCAGGGCCGGGTGCCGGTGATCGTCACTTGCGCACCTGCTGCTCGGTACGCTGCGGCGATGCCGGCCCCGATGCCGCTGGTGCCACCGGTCACCAGGACATGGCAATTGTCGTAGTCAAACTGAAGGTTCGGCCAGTCGGCCTGTTGAGTGTTCATGGGGCGTTGCCTCCAATAGGTACACCTGATTGCTGCGGCGCAATGGGCCAGTCGATCAGGAGCTACCGCTATCGCCCCAGCCAACTGGCGGTTCAAGATAAGGCGATAGTATTAAAAG
>NZ_JBGCUL010000424.1:0-3830 GCF_054177685.1 Pseudomonas sp. P5_A2_2 | reverse complement strand
GCCTGATGTACCTCGGTTTCAGCGCCACCGGCGCAGTGTTGTCGGGGCAGGCGATCGCGCAGTTGATCAGCGTCAGCGACAGCACCGGCATCCTGATTTTCGCGGCGTGCATCGCGTTCCTGACGATCTTCGGTTATCGGGTGATTCACCTGGTCGGGCGGGTGGCCAGCGTACTGGGCATCATCGCCTTCGCCTACCTGTTCACCCGGTTGATGACCCTCAACGACATCGGCCTGCTGCTCGACAATCGTCACTTTGGCTGGAGCACCTTCCTGCTGGCGGTTTCGCTCTCGGCGTCCTGGCAGATCGCCTTCGGCCCCTATGTGGCGGACTACTCGCGCTACCTGCCGAGCAAGACTTCGTCGTGGAAAACCTTCGCCGCTGTCGGCCTCGGCACGGTGCTGGGAGCGCAGACTTCGATGGTGCTGGGGGTGTTCGCCGCCGCACTGGCCGGGGCGAATTTCCGTGGGCACGAAGTGGCGACCATTGTCGGCCTGGGCAGCACCGGGGTGATCGCGTCCCTGCTGTACCTGAGCATTGTCTTCGGCAAGGTCACGGTGTCCACCCTCAACGCCTACGGCAGTTTCATGTGCATCGCCACCATCATCAGTGGCTTTCGTCGTCGCCTGGAAATCACCGCCCGCCAGCGCATGCTGTTCGTGCTGCTGATCGTCGCGGCGTCCACCGCGCTGGCATTGCTGGGGCAGTACTCGTTCCTCAACTCGTTCAAGTACTTCATCCTGTTTTTGCTGACGTTCTTCACCCCGTGGAGCGCGATCAACCTGGTGGATTACTACTTCATCAACAAGGAGCGTTACGACATCCCGGCGCTGTCCGACCCGGCAGGGCGCTACGGTCGCTGGAACGTGCTGGGGATCAGCGTGTATGTGATCGGCGTGTTGATCCAGTTGCCGTTTGTCGACACCCATTTCTACTCAGGACCAATGGTTGCGCAACTGGGCGGGGTGGATATTTCGTGGATTGTCGGGCTGCTGGTGCCGAGTGTGATCTATTACGCGCTGGCCAAGCCGTCGATGGGTGCGGTGGTGGTTGAGCGGGGGTAATACCCGCACCTGTGGCGAGGGAGCAAGCTCCCTCGCCACAGGTTCAGCGTTTACCAGTTAGCGCTTCGGCAGTCTCCAGCGCTCGCGCAACTGCTCGTACTGCGCTTCGGGCAGTTGCACCAGTACCGGGGATTTGCCCGGGTCCAGCCAGTTGAACAGCCGCGCGATGTTCGCCGGGTCCATGGCCGTACAGCCACGGGTCGGCGCCGTGGGGCCGCGCCAGATGTGGAAGAAAATGCATGAGCCGGCAGCGGGCGAGGCCGGGGTGTTGTGCTGGATGACGATGCCTTGGCGGTATAGCTCATCCGAGCGGCGCATCCGTTCGGAGCTGCTCCAGTCTTTTTCGACGACCGCTCCATCGACCAGTTCGTTGTARCGATTCGATTGGCTGTCATCCACGCATTCGATGGTCGGTGTCAACGGTAGATAAGGCAGGCGGGTTTCGGCCGAAGGCGCGTAGCCAAACGCCGTACCCAGTTTGAACATTCCAGCCGGCGCCTTGCCATCGCCTTCCTGTTTGACCGGTCCTTCAGGTTGCCCGATATCGAGCGGCCCCTTGCCCCAACCCATGCCGTTCTTGCCGAGCACCACTGCAAAGGGTGCGTCGAATTTCTGCAAGGTCTGCCCGCGCCGTTCATAGCGCTGGGCAGTGCCCTGGATGTCATCCCAGCCTTTACTGGTGACCACGATCAGTTGGTCGCTGCCGTCGAGTCCCTGGGCTAATGCAGCCAGCGGAAAAAACGCCACCAACATTGCCTTGAGCAGAATGTTCATGGTGCAGGCGGCGTGATGGGGAAGTCCATGACGTCCGGCTTCTGCGGATTCCCGCTGTACGTGAAGTGCCACCACTCGGCCGAATAACCGACAAAGCCTTCCTTGGCCATGGCACTGGTCAGTCGCTGGCGATTGGTTTTGGCCGTGGCGTTGATCAGCGCCGAGTCGGTGTGCGCACGCTCATCGAAGCAATCGAAACCGGTGCCCATGTCGAGCGCACCGTCGTGCCAGCGCTGGCCGTAAGGCGCCGTGCAATCCACCGGTTTGACGGAAGGCGTCCAAGTATCGGCAGGCAGGGCGTCGGGACCGATCAGGGTCAGGTCGACGGTGTTGCCCCGGGAGTGATTGGACACCCGGGCCACATAACCCAGGCGCCAGAAGTCCTGCTTGTCGACCCGTGGATAGAACTCGGTCTTGAGCGGGTCGCCGGGCTCGGTGGCGAAGCGTCCCATGTCCGCCACCGCGCGCTTGGGTCGATAGCAGTCGAACACCTTCAAGCCGTAGCCTTCGGCTTTCAGTGCCGCTTGTACCCGACCCAGCGCTTTGGCCGCGTCTACCGACATCAGACACTCCGCCGCCTGATAGCCGTCCAGCGCATGCCCGGTGAAGTTGTGGGCGCCGGCGTAGCGGATGTCCTGCTCGATGCCCGGATCGATGCTGCGCACATACACCATGTGCTCGGGCCTCGGCTCATCGGCAAGGCAAGGTGTGGCGAGGCTCAGGCATAGCAGTAACAGACAGGGTGAACGAGACATCGGCAACGGCTCCAGGCATGACCAGTCTGTTCATGATGGCTTGAAACCGTCGCCGCCTCCATGCAGTTGTTGGTCAGCATGATACGACGAGCGCACCAGCGGCCCGGACGCCACGTTCTTGAAACCCATGCGCGTACCTTCTTTGGCGAACCAGGCAAAGGTGTCGGGATGCACGAAACGCTGCACCGGCAAGTGACTGCGCGACGGTTGCAGGTATTGGCCGAGGGTCAGCATGTCGATGTCGTGTTCGCGCATGCGCTGCATGACCTCGATGACTTCCTCGTCGGTTTCGCCAAGGCCCAGCATCAGGCCGGATTTGGTCGGCACGTGGGGTACCGATTGCTTGAATTTCTGCAGCAGGTCCAGCGACCACTCGAAGTCCGAACCCGGCCGCGCGGCCTTGTACAGGCGCGGTACGGTTTCCAGGTTGTGGTTGAACACATCCGGTGGCTCGTTGGCGGTGATCGCCAGGGCCACGTCCATGCGTCCACGATAATCCGGCACCAGGGTTTCCAGTTGCACGCCGGGCGACAGCTTGCGGATCTCGCGCAGGCAATCGACAAAGTGCTGGGCGCCGCCATCGCGCAAATCATCGCGGTCCACCGAGGTGATCACCACGTACTTCAGGCGCAGCTCGGCGATGGCCACGGCCAGGTTCATCGGTTCGTTGACGTCCAGCGGCTTGGGCCGGCCATGGCCGACATCGCAGAACGGGCAACGGCGGGTGCAGATGTCGCCCATGATCATGAAAGTCGCGGTGCCACCGGAAAAACACTCACCGAGGTTCGGGCACGAGGCTTCTTCGCAGACGCTGTGCAGCTTGTGCTTGCGCAGCAGCTGCTTGATCCGGTCGACCTCGGGAGAGATCGGCATGCGCACGCGAATCCAGTCCGGTTTGCGCGGGAATTCTTCCGTGGGAATGATCTTCACCGGAATCCGCGCGACCTTTTCCGCACCGCGCAGTTTGGTGCCGACCTCCACTTTCGCCGGGCTCTTGCCGGTCGATTCGACAATGGCATTCATGATGCTTTCCTTGTGCAGCAGGGTACTGAACCTGTGGGAGACCCCTGTGGGAGCGAGCTTGCTCGCGATGAGGCCAGTACATCCAGCATTGATGTTGAATGTAAGTCCGCCATCGCGAGCAAGCTCGCTCCCACAGGGGTCTCCCACAGGTTCAGTACCCAGCTGCACAAGGAAAACATCATGAATGCCATTGTAGAATAGACCGGCAAGAGCC
>NZ_JBGCUL010000423.1:0-3839 GCF_054177685.1 Pseudomonas sp. P5_A2_2 | reverse complement strand
CAGCAGGCGACCATGGAAGGTACGCAGCGAACGACCATCGGTGGTGGTGCCTTCCGGGAACATCAGCAGTGGGTAGGCTTGTTCCAGGTGGCGGGTCATCTGCTTGCGGATCAACTGGCTGTCACCCGAGCCACGGCGGATAAACAGGCTGCCGGCCTTGGCCGCCAACCAGCCGGCTACTGGCCAGGTGCGCACTTCGGCCTTGGACAGGAACGACAGCGGCGTGAGCATGCCCAGCAGCGGGATGTCGGTCCAGGACACGTGGTTGCTGACCCAGAGCATCGGGGCCTTCGGCAGTTCGCCGTGAACGGTCACGTCAAAGGGCAGAGCGTTGCTCAGGCGGGCCATGAAGAACCGCGACCAGCGCTGGCGACGCGCCATCGAATGGGCCAGGCCCAGGCGCTCGAACACCCCGAACACGCTGGCCATGCCCAGGCCCAGCGTCACCACCAACAGCACTCGCGCGATTCGCGCGTACACCCGCAACCGGCTCATTACACAGCCGCCTTGAAGTGTTTGGCGTAGCGCGGGCAGAGTTCGTCGCGCTTGAGCAGGATGAACACGTCGGCGACCTGGAAGTCTTCGTCCCAGCATGGCTCGCCGCAGATCTTCGCGCCCAGGCGCATGTAGGCCTTGAGCAACGGTGGCATTTCGGCAATCACGTTCGACGGGATGTCCAGGTTTGGCAGCGGGTTTTTCGGCTCGGCACGCAGATGTTCGGTGCACAGGTAGCGTTCGCGCAGACGCTGCATGATCGCGTGGGCTTGCACGCCGCCATCCTGCATCGGAATGCTCGCGCAACCCATCAGGTAGCTGTAGCCGCCCTGGTTCAGGACTTCAGCCAGTTCGCCCCAGAGCACGGCGATGGTGCCGCCGTTGCGGTAGGCCGGGTCGACGCAGGTGCGACCGATTTCCAGGATCGGGCCTTGCAGGTGCACCAGGCCGTGGAGGCTGAATTCTTCTTCGCTGTAGAATTTGCCCAGGCTGCTGGCAGCCGTGTGGTCGAGCAAACGGGTGGTCGCCACCAGACGCCCGGTGTTCAAGTCACGCACGCCGATGTGGGCGCAGTGAACGTCGTAGTCATCCATGTCCAGACCCAGTTCCGCGCCTTTCAGCCTGGCGTTGAACTCACCGCTGAACACGTTGAAGCGCAAGGCCTGGGCCTCCTGCAATGCCTCGGCGCCCACCAGGCGTTCGGCTTGCAGGCGGCGTTCGTTGCCGGTGTCGCTGATGCGGGCGATCTGAGTCATGGCGAATCTCCGTGCGGGCTGCTCACCCGTCTTTGGGCTACAGCGAATCGACTTTCTTTGTCTGGCAAAGTCAGGCTATGTAGCCCCGGTGTCATCGCCATTAAGCTTTGGTGATGCTTATATGACAGCCCTCGAGGAGCCTCTTATGCCCTGGCAATCCCTGTTGAACCGCCGTGATCGCTTGCCCGCCAACCCGGATCTGGCTGAAGGTTTCGCGACCTTGTTGCAGCAGTTGGGCACGGTCACACCGTTCGAATTGGCCGTGCTTGGCGGGCGGTTGATGGCGACGCCGGGGCTGGCGTTTCTGGTGGGGTATCAAGCGGCCTTGCGCATGCTCTGGCCGAGTGCGCCGCTGAGCCTCGGCGCGCTGTGCGCCACCGAACAGCGCAGCCTGCGCCCGGCCGACATGCAAACCCGACTGAGCGGTTTGCGCCTGAGCGGACGCAAGGATTTCGTCACCGCCGGCGATGCCGCCGACTGGCTACTGGTGGCGGCGCGCAGCGAGGAGCCTGGCACCGATCCACGCTTGAGCCTGGCGGTGATCCATCGTGGTGAGCCGGGTGTGCGGGTGGAAAAACTGGCGCCGATCCCGTTGATGCCGGACATCAGTCATGGCCGGTTGTTTCTGGATAACGCACTGTGTGAATTGCTCGCCGGGGATGGCTGGGACGCCTACGTCAAACCGTTCCGCACCCTGGAAGACATCTATGTGCTGAGCGCCATGACGGCGTGGTTGTATGGCGTCGGCCAGGAATGTGCTTGGCCGCAAGGCTTGCAACTGCGGTTGCTGGGGTTGTTGGCGGGGTGCGCGGAAACCAGCCGCCAGCCACCGACCCATCCGGCCGGGCATGTGTTGCTTGGCGGGTTGTTTGCACAGTTCGAAGGGCTCAAGGCTGAGGTCAATGAGGCGTTGGCTGGAGGGCCTGTGGAGTGGGCGGTGATGTGGCAGCGGGATCAGGCGGTGATGGAGTTGGCGGCGGGGGCTCGGGGCAAGCGGTTGGCCAAGGCGTTGGCGGAATTTTCGTTGAATTGACTGGCCTCATCGCGGGCAAGCCCGCTCCCACAGGGGGCTCTGGCACACACAAAATCAGTTAGGACACTAAACCTGTGGGAGCGAGCTTGCTCGCGATGGCGGCCTGATTGGCAACATGAACTTCTGAATTGTCATCAAGCTCGACTAGGCTCAGCAAGTTCAATCTCCGAGCCCCCGCCATGTCCAAAGGCTTGTCCCTGATTTTCCTGCTGTTGTTCAGCTTCACGGCCCGGGCCGAAAACTGGCCCGCCGAGCAATGGCCGACCGCCCCGACACCGACCGGTCCGGCGCTTCAGGCCCTGGAGGCCTATGCCTTCCCATCCCGCGATGACACCACTCGCCAGGGCATTCGCACCGATGCCTTGCTGGTGATTCGCGACGGCCAGTTGCTCTACGAACGCTACGCCGGTCCGACGACGGCCGAGACACCGCACCTGATCTGGTCGATCAGTAAAAGCCTGATGGCTACGGTCCTCGGCGTGGCCTATGGCGAAGGCTTGTTCAAGCTCGGCGACCCGGTGGCGAAGTTTTATCCGCCCCTGCATAAACACCCCGACATGACCATGGCCGACCTGCTGCACTGGGCCTCGGGCCTGGACTGGCAGGAAGACTACGAATACGCACCGCTGAAGTCTTCGGTGGTGGCCATGCTCTACACCCGTGGTCGCCACGACATGGCCGCATTTACCGCGGCCCATGATGCTTATGCGGCGCCAGGCCAGACGTTTCGCTACTCCAGCGGCGACAGCAATCTGCTGTCCGCCGCGTTGAAAACCATCGTCGGTCCCGGCCGTTATCCCGACTTTCCGTGGACTGCATTGTTCGAACCGCTGGGCATTCGTCACGCGATCTGGGAGACCGATGCCACGGGCACTTTCGTCGCGTCGTCCTATGCCTACCTCACTGCACGGGACCTGGCCCGGGTCGGTCTGTTGATGGCCCGCGAGGGTCGTTGGGGAGACAAGCAGTTACTGCCCAAGGATTGGGTGGCGTTCAACCGCGAGCCCTTCGCTCACTATCACGCACACGAAGACGATGCCGTCCCCGGCGGCCAATGGTGGCTCAATCGAGCCGTCGAGGGCGCGGCACGAGCCTGGCCCGATGCCCCCGCCGACACATTCGCCGCATTGGGTCATTGGGGGCAGGCAATGTATGTGATCCCCAGCGAACACCTGGTGATCGTCCGCTATGGCGATGACCGCGACGGCAGCTACCGGCACAACCAACTGCTCCAACTCGCGCTCAAGGTCTTTGCCGGGAAGGTGCAGCCATGACCGGTTTCATTCGTCGTCGACCGGCCAGTTCCCTATTGTTGATCCTGCTGATCGCCTTGCTCGGCTGGATCTGGCACGAGCGGGTGGCGCTGTGGGCGTTCCCCGACATCATCAGCGCTTACACCGCCAAGGAATATTGCTCGTGCCGCTATGTGATGGGTAACGACACCGAGTATTGCCACCGCTATGTGAAGCAGTGGCTGCCCGCCAGCGGCTTTACCGATGACGCTGCCGGCAAGCGTGTCACGGTCAGCGGCATGGGCCGCAGCAACAGCGCCGTGT
>NZ_JBGCUL010000422.1:0-3843 GCF_054177685.1 Pseudomonas sp. P5_A2_2 | reverse complement strand
CAACGTGTTGAGCAACGACGTGCAAGGCGCTGACCGGGTGACGCTCGGAGAAAATGCCGGCCCGATCACCCCCGGCACCTTCACCGGCACCTATGGCACCCTGGTGCTCAACGCCAACGGCACTTACACCTACACCCTCAACACCAGCGATGCCGACTTCAAGGCGTTGCACGGCGGCGGCGACGGCAGCGAAACCTTCACCTACACCCTCACCGATGCGGACGGCGACAGCAGCACCGCCAACCTGGTGCTCAACGTCTACAACAACGAYGATCCGGTGACCCTCAACGGCCTCATCGTGTATGGCGGTGAGCTGACGGTCTACGAGAAAAACCTCAGCGACGGCAGCAGCCCCAACACGCCTGCCCTGACCCAGAACGGCACCTTCACCGTCACCGCGCTCGATGGCCTGYAAACCCTGACCGTCGGCGGCATCACTGTCGTCAGCGGTGGTGTGGTCGCCGGCTTCCCGCTGACGGCCGTCACGCCACTGGGCAGCACCCTGACCATCACCGGGTTCAACGCCGCCACCGGAGTGATCAGCTACAGCTACACCCTCAACGATAATGAGGGGCACCCGACTGCCAACGGCGCCAACAACCTGACCGAGAACTTCAACGTCGTCGCTACCGATACCGATGGCGACCCGGCGACCGGGCAGATCAACGTCAACATCGTCGATGACCTGCCGAGCGCCAAACCTGACTCGTCGTCGGTAGTGGAGGGCGGCACCGTCAACATCAGTGTGCTGGGCAACGACATCAGCGGTGCCGATGGTCCGGCGACGGTGGTCGGCGTGCGCGCCGGTAGCAATACCTCGACGTCGGCCATCGGCGGGTTGGGCAACCAGATCAATGGCACCTATGGCTACCTGACCCTCGATGCCAACGGCAACGCGGTGTATCACAGCAACCCGGGTTCGGTCGGCGATGCGGGGGTGACCGATACGTTCACCTATACCGTGCGCGATTCCGATGGCGATGAAAGCACCACCACCATCACCATCGACGTGACCAACAGCATTATCAAGGCCAACCCCGATAGCGACGTGACGGTCTACGAAAAAGCCCTCGACCTGAGCATGGATGGGCAGGACCTGGCCGTCGCTACGGTCACCGGCAGCGACCCGGGCAACACGGGCGAAACCGCGTCCGGCACCCTGGTCGGATCTGTCTCGGGTGGCAGCGGTGCGCTCACCTACACCCTGGTCGGCAGCGCCACCGGCACCTACGGGCAAATCCTGCTCAACCCCGACGGCACCTACACCTACACCCTCACCTCGGCGCCGAAAACCTCGCCGAATGCCAACGACGGGCCGAACAGCCTGAGTGAAAGCTTCACCTACAAGGCCACCGATGCGCTGGGCAACAGCAGCACCAGCACCATCGTGGTCAACATTGTCGATGACGTGCCCAAGGCAGTGGCAACGGATCGCTCGGTGGCGGCGGTGGAAATCGATTCCAACCTGCTGATCGTGCTCGATGTCTCCGGCAGCATGGCCGACCCTTCCGGCGTGTCGAACCTGTCACGGCTGGATCTGGCCAAGCAGGCCATCAGTGCCTTGCTGGATAAATACGACGACCTCGGCGATGTGAAAGTGCAGCTTGTCACCTTCAGCAGCAGCGCCACCGACATGACCTCGGTGTGGGTCGATGTAGCGACCGCCAAGACACTGCTGGCCGGCCTCAGCGCGAACGGCAATACCAACTACGACGCGGCCGTGCTGACCATGCAGACCGCGTTCAACACCTCGGGCAAACTGACCGGTGCGCAAAACGTCGGCTACTTCTTCTCCGACGGTAAGCCCACCACCGGTCAGGAAATCGGCGCTGCCGACGAGACCGCTCTGAAAGCCTTCCTCGATGCCAACGACATCAAGAACTACGCGATCGGCCTGGGCAGCGGCGTCAGCAACGCCAACCTCAATCCACTGGCCTATGACGGCAGCAGCCACACCGACACCAATGCGGTGGTGGTGACCGACCTAAACCAGCTCAACTCGGTGCTGTCCGGCACTGTGATCGGCGCACCGGTAACCGGTTCGCTGCTGGGCGAGGGCGGTACCTTCGGCGCCGATGGCGGCTTCATCAAAACCATCACGGTGGACGGCACCACGTACACCTACGATCCGAGCGGCAACAGCAATCAGGGCGCGCTGAGCTTCAGCGGCGGGCTCAACCACGGCACGTTCAACACCGTGGACAACACGTTGAGCATTGCCACCAGCAACAGCGGTACCTTGCAGATCAATCTCGATACCGGTGAATACGCCTACATTTCGCAGAAAACCACATCGGTGTTGATCACCGAAAACATCGCCTTCACCGCCAGCGACAACGACGGCGACCTGGCCAGCGCCACCCTGACGGTCAAGGTCATACCGAACGCACCGCCAGTGGCCGCCGATGATAACGTCATCACCAACGTGCTCTCGGGCACTGTCGTGGTGCCGGGCGAACTGTTGCTGGCCAACGACACTGACCCCAATGGGGATCAACTCTCGGCGACACCGACCTCCTTCAACACCGGCTGGATAGCCAAGGGCGCGGACTTCACCGGCACCGGCGCGATCAACTTCACCGGCACCAACAACAACCCTGCCAACCAGAGTCTGGCAGACGTGCGCAATGCCTTTGCGGCCAACACGGCGACCATGACGGCGCTGCTGGTGGTCAGTGGCTATCTCGACAAAGCGAACAGCTCCAATGGCAACAATGAAGACCTCATCACGGTCAAGCTGAAACAAGGTGAGACGCTCAACCTCGATCACAACCTGGACCCCGGGCACGTCACGATGGAGTATTCGCTCAACGGCGGGGCGTTCGTCAGCATCGCCGATGGCGGTACCATCACCGCAAGCGCGGATGGCACTTACCAGATCCACATGACCAACATCACCGACCCCGGTAACGGCAATACGAATGCGGCGGAAAACTATCAGCTAACCATGACCGTCAACTACGCCGGGRCACACGACGTCACCCCGGACTACCACGACACCTACACCGCCAACGACAACCATGGCGGYAGCGACTCGGCCAACCTGACCATCAGCTATCAGGACGGCCACACCCTCACCGGCACTAGCGGGGATGACGTACTGGTGGCAGGCACGGGTAACAACATCATCAATGCCGGCGACGGCAACGATGTGCTCACTGCCGGCTCCGGCAACAACGAGCTGCACGGCGGCACCGGCAATGATTTGCTCTTCAGCGGCCCAGGCAATGACATACTCGATGGCGGTACGGGCATCGACACGGCCAGTTACGCCCACGCCACCGCCGGAGTGACGGTCGACCTCAGCCTGCCCGGTGGGCAAAACACCCTGGGCGCGGGCTCGGACACCCTGACCGGTATCGAAAACCTCACAGGTTCGAACTTCAACGACACCCTGACCGGTGACAACAACAGCAACGTGATCAACGGCGGCCTGGGCAACGACATGCTCAACGGCGGAGGCGGCGATGACTGGCTGATCGGCGGCCTGGGCAACAACACCCTGACCGGCGGAGCCGGGGTCGACACCTTCCAGTGGCTCAAGGGCAACAGCAGCCATGACTTGATCACCGACTTCACCCCCGGCACCGACAAGCTCGACCTGTCGCAGCTGCTGCAAGGGGAGAGCGGCACCACGGCTTCACTGGATGACTACCTGCACTTCACCGTCACCGGCAGCGGGCCGTCGACGGTGACCAGCATCGACGTCAGCGCCATGGCCGGCGCCGCGCCGAACCAGACCATCGACCTGGCTGGCGTCAACCTCGCCAGTCATTATGGTGTAACGCCGGGGGTGGGCGGGGTGATCGCGGGCGGGCATGACACGGCGACCATCATCAACGG
>NZ_JBGCUL010000421.1:0-3844 GCF_054177685.1 Pseudomonas sp. P5_A2_2 | reverse complement strand
GCATTCATCTTCGCGCTGATGGCCTTCGCCGCCGGCTTCATCGTCCGGCCGTTCGGTGCGCTRGTATTCGGTCGGTTGGGGGACATGATCGGGCGCAAGTACACCTTCCTCGCCACCATCATTCTCATGGGCCTGGCAACGTTCTGCGTCGGATTGCTGCCGACCTACGCCAGTATCGGCATCGCTGCACCGATCATCCTGGTGGTGTTGCGCATGCTCCAGGGCCTGGCCCTGGGGGGTGAATACGGCGGCGCCGCGACCTACGTCGCCGAGCACGCGCCCATCGGCAAGCGTGGCTTCCACACCAGCTGGATTCAATCCACCGCGACCCTGGGCCTGCTGCTCTCGCTACTGGTGGTGCTGGGCTGCCGCTACTTCACCGGTGACCAGTTCGAAGTCTGGGGCTGGCGCATTCCGTTCCTGTTTTCCATCGTGCTGCTGGGCATCTCGACCTGGATTCGCCTGAGCCTGCACGAATCGCCGGCCTTCGTGAAAATGAAAGAGGAAGGCAAGCTGTGCAAACAGCCGATTCGCGACTCSTTCGGTAAATGGGAAAACCTCAAAGTGGTGTTGATCGCGCTGTTCAGCATCAATGCCGGGCAAGCGGTGACCTTCTACGCCGCGCAATTCTATGTGCTGTTCTTCCTCACCCAGTTCCTGAAAATGGACCCGGCCGTGGCCAATGGTTTACTGATTGTCAGCGTGATCATTGGCGCCCCCTTCTTCATTTTCTTTGGCTGGCTGTCGGACAAGGTCGGGCGTAAACCGGTGCTGATGATCGGCCTGCTGCTGGCCACCGCGCTGTACTTCCCGATCTTCAAGACCCTGGCCCACTACGCCAACCCGGCCATCGACCAGGCCAGCCGCCAGGCRCCGATCASCGTSAYSGCCGACCCGGCCACCTGCACCTTCCAGTTCGACCCGGTGGGCAAGGCGMRMTTCGAYAGCCCSTGCGACAAGGTCAAGACCTTCCTGATCAAGCAGGGCCTGCCGTACCAGAGCGCAGCGGCCCCGGCCGGTAGCGGCGTACAGGTCAGCATCGGTGACGTGAAGATCGACGGTTTCGACGAAGCCGCCCTGCGCGGTGCCGTGACCCTCGCCGGTTATCCGCAACAGGCGGACATGCAGCAGATCAACAAACCGATGATCGTGGCGCTGATCGTCGCGCTGATCATCATCTCCGCGATGTGCTACGGCCCGCTGGCGGCGTTGATGGTCGAACTGTTCCCGACCCGCATCCGCTACACCTCGATGTCCCTGCCCTACCACATCGGCAACGGCTGGTTCGGCGGTTTCCTGCCGACGGTGTCGTTTGCGCTGGTGGTGTACACCGGGGACATCTTCTACGGGCTGTGGTACCCGGTGGTGATCACCGGGGTGAGCCTGGTGGTGGGGATGATTTGCCTGCGTGAGACACGCAACGTCGATCTCGACAAGAACTGAGGTTATGCATGTCGACGAGGGAGCTGGCTCCCTCGTCGCGGCGATCAGCCCCGATCAGACCTCGGCATCCAGCAACTCGAACTTCACTTGATCCGGGTAGAACGCCAGGTATCCGCGGATTTGCTCCACCGACACCTTGGGATCCTCGTAACTCCACACCGCGTTGGCGCCTTCATGCCCCGGCACCTGCAGGCTGAAATAGCTGGCATCGCCCTTGTACGGGCAATAGCTGGTGTGGTCGGTGCGGGCGAAATACTTCTCGTCGATGTCCTCTCGCGGCACGTAGTACACCGGCGGATAGTTGGCCTCCAGCAACACCAGGGCCCGCGCCGAGGCGGCCACCTGAATACCGTGAAATCTCACCAGCAGACAGCCGGGCTGCTCGGCGATGGTGATGACAGGACTAGGACCGGAGCTTTTCATGGAAAACGTTCCTCATGACGGTGATGGACCTGCAAATCGATTGTGGGAGCGTGGCTTGCCCGCGATGGGTTGCGCAGCAGCCCCAAAACCTGAGACCACGGTTTATCAGGTATAACCCAAGTTTTACCCTCGCGACTGCTTCGCAGCCGAACGGGAGCGACACACCAGGCTGTACATCCATACAGATAAAGATTGCTCCATCGCCCATCAGGCGCCATTCTGTGCACTTCTGACACATAGATCGACGATGGTGGTTATGCGGCTGTACCTCTGTGAAAAACCTTCCCAGGCCAAAGACATCGCGGCAGTCCTCGGCGCCCGGCGCCGGGGCGATGGCTGCTGGCTGGGAACGGACGTCACGGTGACCTGGTGCATTGGCCACCTGCTGGAAACCGCACCGCCGGATGCCTACGACGCCCGCTACAAGCGCTGGGTGCTGGCCGACCTGCC
Source organism: Pseudomonas sp. P5_A2_2 (assembly GCF_054177685.1). Classification (NCBI taxonomy): domain Bacteria; kingdom Pseudomonadati; phylum Pseudomonadota; class Gammaproteobacteria; order Pseudomonadales; family Pseudomonadaceae; genus Pseudomonas; species Pseudomonas sp. P5_A2_2. The sequence goes on along the minus strand of NZ_JBGCUL010000421.1, from coordinate 1,528 downwards.
GATCATTCCCGAAAAATGGAAAATGACCGTCAAGCCGCGCACCGCCAGCCAGTACAAGGCGGTCAAGCGCCTGCTCGGCGAAGCGTCCGAACTGATCATTGCCACGGACGCCGACCGCGAGGGCGAGATGATCGCCCGGGAACTGGTGGAGCATTGCCGCTATCGCGGGCCGATCCGCCGCCTCTGGTTGTCGGCGCTGGACGATGCGTCCATCCGCAAGGCCCTCGCGGCCCTCAAACCGGGGAACGAAACCTTCAGCCTCTATCACTCGGCCCTGGGGCGTTCCCGGGCCGACTGGCTGATCGGCATGAACATGAGCCGACTGTTCACCCTGCTGGGGCGCCAATCCGGTTACCAAGGCGTGTTGCCGGTCGGCCGGGTGCAAACGCCGACGTTGCGCCTGGTGGTGGATCGCGATCGCAGCATCGCCGACTTTGTGCCCGTCCCCTATTGGGCCATCGATGTGCAACTGCTGCACAACGGCACCTCATTCACCGCGCAATGGCGCGCGGCATCCGACCTTTGCGACGATCAGGACCGCTGCCTGAATCAGGCGCTGGCACAACAGGCGGCGGCCGCCATGAGCGGTGCGGCCAGTGCGCGGGTGATCAAGCTGCGCACCGAACGGATGCGCGAAGTGGCCCCGCTGCCGTTCGACCTGGGCACCCTGCAGGAGGTCTGTTCAAAGAAGCTCGGCCTCGGCGCCCAGGAAACCCTCGACATCGCCCAGGCGCTGTACGAAACCCACAAGGTCATCACCTATCCGCGCAGTGATTGCGGCTACTTGCCCCTCAGCCAGCACAGCGAAGCACCGGCCATTCTGGCGGCGTTGCGCCAGGCGGATCCGGCGTTGAACGCCTTGCACGATCACCTTGATCCGCAACGGCGCTCACGGGCCTGGAACGATGCCAAGGTCAGCGCTCACCACGGCATCATCCCCACCGCTGCGGCAAAGAACCTCGACAAGCTGGCGGGCAAACAGCGTGCGGTCTACACGCTGATCCGCGCCCGGTATCTGGCGCAATTCCTGCCCAACCACGAATACGACCGCACCCAGGCCGACTTCGACTGCGCCGGCGAGGCTCTGCGCGCTGTCGGCAAGCAGATCATCGAGCCAGGCTGGAAACGCGCCCTGCCCGAAGCACTGGCTCCGGCCAAGGGGCGCGAAGCCCCGGCGCCGCAGACCCTGCCCAACCTGGCCGAAGGCATCGATTGCGCAGTGGCCGGCGTGCAACTCAAGGACCTCTGGACCCAGCCGCCGAAGCCGTTCACTGAAGGCGATCTGATCAAGGCGATGAAGAATGTCGCCAAACTGGTGGAGGACCCGCTGCTCAAGCAAAAGCTCAAGGACACCACCGGCATCGGCACCGAAGCGACTCGCGCGTCGATCATCCAGGGCCTGCTCGACCGTGGCTACCTGGTCAAGAACGGCAAGGCCCTGGCCGCGACGCCAGCCGCGTTCAGCCTGATCGATGCCGTGCCACGGGCCATCGCCGATCCGGGCACCACGGCGATCTGGGAACAGGCC
>NZ_JBGCUL010000420.1:0-3866 GCF_054177685.1 Pseudomonas sp. P5_A2_2 | reverse complement strand
GTTAAGCCGCCATCGCGAGCAAGCTCGCTCCCACAGGGTTTCGTGGCGTTCATTCGCCAGTGGCAATGCCCCGCGCAGGCTCGTTGATCCATTCGCTCCACGACCCGGCATACAACGAACCCAGCGGATAACCGGCCAGACACAACGCAAACAGGTTGTGGCACGCCGTCACGCCGGAACCGCAGTACGCCACCAGATCGGTCGGCGAACGATCACCCAGTTTTGCGGCGAAACGCTGCTTGAGCTGATCGGCCGACAGGAAGAGCCCGTCTGCGCCCAGGTTGTCGGTAAACGCCGCGCACTGGGCACCGGGAATGTGCCCGGCAACCGGGTCGATCGGTTCCACTTCACCCTTGAATCGCGGCAGTGCGCGGGCATCGAGCAGGGTAAGTTCCGGCCGGGCGAGGCGCTTTTGCAACTGCTCGGCACTGATCAGCAACGCCGTATCAGGACTGCCGGTGAAGGAGCCACGGGTGATCGCCGGCGTATCCAGGCTCAACGGCAACCCCGCCGCATGCCAGGCCTTGAGTCCGCCATCGAGGATGAATACGCCATCGCGCTTACCCAACCATGCCAGCAGCCACCAGGCCCGCGCCGCATAGGCACCCGGACCATCGTCGTACAAAACCACTTCGCTATCGGCGTTGATGCCCCAGGCTTGCAGGCGCTCGATCAATTGCACGGGTTCGGGTAACGGATGACGCCCGGTCACGCCCTTGACCACGGCGCCACTCAGATCACGCTCAAGGTCAGCATAGCTCGAACCGGCAATGTGCCCTTCGGCATAGCTGCGCTGACCGTAATCCGGGTCTTCGAGGGCAAAACGACAATCCAGAATCACCAGCCCCGGCTGGTCCTTTTTCAGGTCCAGTGCTTGCGGGCTGATCAATTGCGCAATGGGCATAACGGGCTCCTGTGATTTTTATCGGACTTCGATCCTACGACACTTCCTCAAGCGCCTGGGCCAGGGGCACGTAAAACTCTTCGAACAAGGCATTGACCGCATCGCGGGCCTCATCCGTGACAAACCCGGCTTCCAGCACCAAAACCTGATACACCCCGCGTTTAATGGCCTGCTCGCTCAAGTGGCTGGAATTCTCCCGCGTGGTGCACAGGAAACGTACCCAGGACGTGAGGATGATCCAGGCATTGAGCGTCAGGGATTCGATCTGCACCTTGTCCATCTTCAGGATGCCAGCGGCGACGAAGCCTTCGTAGATCGCCGAACCCTGGATCAGGCAGCGCTGAGAGAAACGTCGATAGCGGTCGGCCAAGTCCGGATCGCTGTCGAGCAAATGTTCGAGATCGCGATGCAGAAACCGGTAACGCCACATCGCCGCCAGCAGCTCCTTGAGGTAGAAGCGTTTGTCTTCCACCGTGGCAGTACGGCCCTGGGGCGGGCGCAGGAAGCTGTCCACCAGGCTCTCGTATTCGCTGAACAGCACAGCGATGATCGCCTGCTTGTTGGGGAAGTGGTAGTACAGGTTGCCCGGGGAAATTTCCATATGGGCAGCGATGTGGTTGGTACTGATGCTGCGCTCGCCCTGTTGATTGAACAGCTCCAGGCTGTTCTGCACGATGCGCTCGCTGGTTTTGATCCGTGGGGCCATGGCTTGGGCTTTAATTCAGAGTGCGTTGACGGGCATCTTAGATCTATCCGCGAGTGGATAAAACAAAGCTGTTACAGGATGTCATTTGACTTTTTAGAGTATAGACTCTAGAAAGTGCCCCATTACAATAAATCCGGAGCCGACCATGACTGCTGAAATTTCCTACCTGCAGAACCTACAGCAGCCGCTGGAAGAGCTTCAGGCCCTGTTCGACGCCCAGCGTGCCGCCTACGCCGCCAACCCGATGCCACCCGCCGCGCAGCGCCAACAATGGCTCAAGGCGCTGAAGGATTTGTTGAACAATGAACGCCAGGCCCTGATCGATGCGATCAGCCAGGACTTCAGCCATCGTAGCGCCGATGAAACCCTGCTCGCCGAACTGATGCCCAGCCTGCACGGCATCCATTACGCCAGCAAACACCTCAAGGGCTGGATGAAAGCGTCGCGGCGCAAGGTGGGCGCTGCCTTCCAGCCGGCTTCGGCCAAAGTCGTTTACCAACCGCTGGGCGTGGTCGGGGTCATCGTGCCGTGGAACTACCCGCTGTACCTGGCCATCGGCCCGCTGGTCGGCGCGCTGTCGGCGGGCAATCGGGTGATGCTCAAGCTCAGTGAATCGACTCCCGCTACCGGCTTGCTGATGAAGCAGTTGCTGGCGCGCATCTTCCCCGAAGACCTGGTTTGCGTGGTCCTGGGCGAGGCCGATATGGGCGTGGCGTTTTCACGCCTGCCGTTCGATCACCTGCTGTTCACCGGCGCCACCAGCATCGGCAAACACGTCATGCGCGCCGCCGCGGAAAACCTGACCCCGGTAACCCTGGAACTGGGTGGCAAGTCCCCGGCCATTGTTTCCCGCGACGTGCCGCTCAAGGACGCCGCCGAGCGCATCGCCTTCGGCAAAACCTTGAACGCCGGCCAGACCTGCGTGGCCCCTGACTACGTACTGGTGCCGGAGGATCGCGTCGGAGGTTTCGTCGAAGCCTATCGCACAGCCGTCCGCGGGTTTTATCCGACGCTGGCCGACAACCCGGACTACACCGCGATCATCAATGAGCGACAACTGGCGCGCCTAAACGGCTACGTCAGCGACGCCACCAGCAAGGGTGCGCTGCTGATGCCGCTGTTCGACCAGGGCCAGGGCCGACGCATGAGCCATAGCCTGCTGCTCAATGTCACCGACGAGATGACGGTGATGCAGGACGAGATTTTCGGACCGCTGCTGCCGATCGTGCCGTACAAGGATCTGGACCAGGCATTTGCCTACATCAACCAGCGCCCGCGCCCACTGGCGCTGTATTACTTCGGCTACGACAAGCGCGAACAACAGCGCGTGCTGCACGAAACCCATTCCGGTGGCGTGTGCCTGAACGACACGCTGCTGCACGTCGCCCAGGACGACATGCCGTTCGGCGGTATCGGTGCCTCGGGCATGGGTCATTATCATGGTCATGAAGGGTTCCTGACCTTCAGCAAGGCCAAGGGCGTGCTGATCAAGCAGCGCTTCAACGCGGCGAAACTGATTTACCCGCCGTATGGCAAATCGATCCAGAAGCTGATCCAGAAGCTGTTCATCCGCTAACGATCTCACCGTCGGGTAATAACAATAATGAACCCCAGCCTTTGCGATACACCCGCGCTGTCACGGCGCGGGCTACTTAAATTCAGCCTCGGCGCCAGCGCCTTTCTCGCCACTGCCGGATTGGGCGCCAGCCTCAGCGGCTGTTCGTCGAGTGTTCCGGCCAGTGGCTTCGTCACGTTGCGAAGCGGCGACCTGCTGTTTTTGCGGGCGTTGATTCCAGTCATGCTCGATGGTGCCGTAACTTCCGAACGGATGCCCGAGGCTGTCGAGGGCACACTGAAAAGCCTTGATTACAACCTCGCTCACTTGTCACCGGAAATGCTCAAACTGACCCAGCAACTGTTCGATGTGTTGGGCATGGCCGTGACCCGTGGACCGCTGACCGGGATCTGGAGCAGCTGGGAAAACGCCAGCGCCGATGATATCCGGCAGTTTCTGAACCGCTGGGAAAATAGCTCATTGAGCCTGTTGCGCATGGGTCACAGTTCTTTGCTGCAATTGGTGATGATGGCCTGGTACGGCCGCAAAGAATCGTGGGCGCATTGCGGGTATCCCGGGCCGCCAACAGTCTGAAATCGAGTCGACCCCATCGCGAGCAAGCTCGCTCCCACAGGGGATTTATGAACGACGCAGAACCAATGTGGGAGCGAGCTTGCTCGCGATGGGGCCAGCCGCTTCAC
>NZ_JBGCUL010000419.1:0-3882 GCF_054177685.1 Pseudomonas sp. P5_A2_2 | reverse complement strand
CCAGTAATTCATGGCGAGCGCGCTGGTGCTGTGCCGCTTCCTGCATTTCATCGTGGTGCTGATGCTGTTCGGGGGCTGGTTGTTCAGGCCCTTGCTTGCAAATGGCGAAACCGCGCTGGATCAGCGCCTGGCACGGACCTCCCGGTGGCTGACCGTGGTGGCGCTGGGCAGCGGGGTCTGCTGGTTGTTGCTGATTACCGCAAGCATGGCCGGGGCCTGGGACGCGGCCTTCGATCCGCCGACCCTGGGCCTGGTACTGGGCAACACCTTTTTCGGTCAGGTCTGGCGCTGGCATTTGCTGATCAACCTGCTGTTGCTGGCGTTGCTGCTGACCCCACTGCGCGCCAGCCTTGCGCTGCGCCTGATCTTCAGYGGTCTGCTGCTGGCCACCCTGGCCCCGGTCGGCCACGGCGCCATGCTCGATGGCACCGCAGGCCAGTTGCTGATCCTCAATCAACTCATTCACTTGATCTGCGTGAGCGCCTGGCTTGGCGGCCTGATGTTGCTGGTGATGATTCTGCGAGAACCCGCGGGGCATTCGATCCGCGTGATGTTGCAGCGCTTCAGCGGCGTTGGTTACGGGTTGGTCGCCGGGTTGCTGATCACCGGGCTGATCAATGTGCGGGTGCTCACCGGGGCGTTCTGGCCGACACCATTGTTCAGCGGATTCGCCTTGATCCTGTTGATCAAGGTTGCACTGGTCGCTGCGATGCTGGGCCTGGCATTGTTCAATCGGCAGCGCATCGATGACTGCGATCAGCGTCTGCAAACACTGCGTGCCAGTGTGATGCTGGAGTGGATGCTGGGGCTTGGTGCAGTGGCGGCGGTCTCATTGCTGGGCACCCTGCCCCCCATGATTTCCAACTAACAACCCAATCCTCTGTGGGAGCGAGCCTTTGTGGCGAGGGGGCTTGCCCCCTCGCCACAGGAAACGGCACAAGCCTCAAAAAATCACATGGCAGGTCAACATGTCGTTAACACTGATCGAACTTGAAGACGAACTCACCCGCCTCACCCTCGCCCCGCAACTGGGCGGCAGCATCGTCAACTGGACCGTGCGCAGCACTGGCCATCCCTTGCTGCGACACGCCGACGAGCACGCCCTGAACACCGGCCTGCCCGGCAAGCTCGGCTGCTTTCCCTTGATCCCCTGGTCCAACCGCATCGCCGATGGCGGCTTCGACTGCCCCGACGGCTGGCTGGCATTGACGCCCAACAGTCTCACCGATCCCCTGCCGATTCACGGCAGCGCCTGGCAGCAGCCGTGGGACGTGGTTTACCGGTCGCCAAATGAAGTGGTCCTGCAACTCGACAGCACAACCCCCTTCGCTTATCGCGCCCGGCAACGTTTCCATTTGCGCGCGGGCAAGCTGAGCATCGAACTGCACGTCACGCACCTGGCTGAACACGCTGCGTGGCATGGTCTGGGACTGCATCCATATCTGCCGCGCACCGCGAGCACCCGACTACAGGCACCCGCCCGGCGTGTGTGGTTGTGCGACGGGGCAAAACTGCCGACAGAACTCAGCGCATTGCCGGTCGAGTGGGATTTTCAGCACCTGAAGTCATTGCCCGAATCAATGGTGGACAACGGCTTCTGCGAATGGAACGGCCATTGCCTGATCCAACAGCCCGACCTCGGCTACGAACTCGACTGCCAGGCCACCGGTAGCGATTACTACCTGCTCTACTGCCCCGTGGACGTGGGTTTTTTCTGCATCGAACCGGTGAGCCACCCGGTCAACGCGCATCACCTGCCCGGTCGGCCAGGCTTGCGTTTGCTGGAACAGGGTCAATCCACCGAACTGGGTTTCACCCTGCAGTATCGGCCGCTTCAGGCAGAGGCCCCCAACAGTTGACTCAACACCGCGCGCAACTTGCCGGGCTTCACCGGTTTGTTCAGCAACGGTGCGTTGAGCCGCTGCAACGCACGCCGACAATGGTCGGTGCGGTCGGCAGTAATGATCACCGCGGGAATGCTCTGGTGAAAATGCTCGCGCAAATGTCGCACCACATCACAGCCGACCACCCCGTGGTCGAGATGATAGTCCGCAAGAATCAGTTCTGGTGCCTGCCCGCGCAGCGCCGCCAGCGCCGACGCTTCATCGGTGGCGGTCAGCACGTCGCAGCCCCACTGCCCGAGCAACGCGCCCATGCTTTGGAGAATGCTCACTTCGTTGTCGATCACCAGTAAACGGCGGCCCGGCAGCGGGTTGCCGGTGCCCGGTTGTGGCACCGCCTGGCYCACGGGTAACGGAACCTCGTCGGAGATCGGCACCTCGATGCTGAACATCGAACCCCGCCCCGGCAACGAGTACACGCCGATTTTATAGCCAAGGATCCTGGCGATGCGCTCGACGATCGCCAGCCCCAGGCCCACGCCCTTGCGGTCGGCGGCGCGGCCGACATCCAGCTGGTTGAACTCGAGGAAGATCGAATCGAGCCGGTCGGCGGCGATGCCACGCCCGGTGTCCCAGACCTCCAGGCGCAACATCTCGCCGCGACGCCTTGCCGCCAGCAGGATGCTGCCTTCGTCGGTGTAGCGGCAGGCATTGCTGAGGAAGTTGCGCAGGATCCGCGTCATCAGGCGCAAGTCGGTGCTGATGGCGTAATCGGCCATGCGCACCCGCAGGTTCAAGCCGGCCGCCTGGGCGACGGACTGAAACTCCGACACCAGCGGCCCGAGCAATTCGTCGAGGCGGTACGAGGCGATGTCCGGCTTGACCGCTGCCTGATCGAGCCGGGAAATGTCGAGCAGATCCGTCAGCAGGTCTTCGGCCCCTTCCAGGGCCTGGTGAGTGCGTTCCACCAGCACCTGTTCGGCTTCCGGCAATTGGCGTTCGCGCAAGGTCGAAATCAGTAACCGCGCGGCGTTCAGCGGTTGCAGCAGATCGTGGCTGGCGGCGGCGAGGTATTTGTCCTTGCTGTGATTGGCCGCCTCGGCGGCATCGCGGGCGACGCGTAAAGCCTGGGCGATCTGTTTACGCTGGGTGATCTGCTGCTGAAGATTACGGTTGGCTTCGAGCAATTCATTGGTGCGCGCGACGACGCGCAGCTCCAGTTCGTCATTGAGTTGCTGCAAGCGTTGCTGGGCCAGTTTGCGCTCGGTGATATCGGAAACGAACCCTTCCACCAGCCCTTCCTGGCCGGGCTTGAGCAGCAGGTTCATCAACACATCGAGGTAACTGCCGTCCTTGCGCCGCAAGCGGGTTTCATAGCCGTGCAGGCTGCGCTGGTGCCTGAGGATTTCGCCGATGGTTTCCAGCTCCTGCGCGCCGTCGACAAACAGGGTGCTGGCCAGGTCGGTCAGGGAGAACAGCACCTCCTGGGCGTCCTGATAGCCAAGCATGCGTGCCAGCGCCGGGTTGGCGGCGCGCATGCCATCGTGCAGGCTGGCCTGGAAGATCCCGTGCACCGCGTTTTCGAACAGCCACTTGTAGCGGTTACGCTCGGCTTCCAGATCATCCAGGCGCGCGGCCAGTTCCGGGTAATGACTCTTGCGCGCCGAATGGCTGCCCAGCCCCAGCAGCCCGGCCAGAGCCCGTTGTTGYTCGTCAGAGGGCTTCGCCATAGACGACCTCGACATCTCGCTGGCTGGACTCGCGCGGGTTGGTCAGGATGCACGGATCGTGCATCGCATGCTGCGACAGGAACGGAATGTCCGAGGTCCTGACGCCATGCAAACCGAGGGTTTCGTGAAAGCCGATGGCGTGCTTGAGGGCGATCAGGTGTTCGACCAGACGCCCGCAGATCTGCCGGTGATTCAGGCCCCGGCAGTCGATGCCAAAGGTCTCGGCGATCACCTTGAAGCGCTCCGGCGCCGAGTTGTAATTGAAGGCCACCACGTGCTCCACGAGCACCGCGTTGCACAGGCCGTGGGGC
>NZ_JBGCUL010000418.1:0-5199 GCF_054177685.1 Pseudomonas sp. P5_A2_2 | reverse complement strand
CCCTGCAAGTGGTCGAGAGCGAAACACCGGACAACTCGAACAAACGGGCCCCGGTGTTCATCGATGCCAGCCTCGATCAAACCAGTGTGTACGTTCAGGCTCAGGCGGTCCTGACCCTGCGTATCTACCATTCGGTGTCGCTGTACGACGACAGCAGCCTGCCCCCCTTGCAGATACCAGATGCGCGCATCGAACAATTGGGCGACTCACGCACCTACGAAAAAGACATCGATGGTCAGCGCCACGGCGTGATCGAAATGCGCTATGCGATCTACCCGCAACACAGTGGCGAACTGATCATTCCGGCGCAGATCTTCAACGCCGCGCTGGTCGATGCGCAACCGACCCAGGACGCCGCCCAAGGGCCGAAATCCGGCAAGCTGATGCCCGTCACCTCGACCGAACTACTGTTGACGGTCAAGGCCAAACCCATCACCTATCCGGCCGACGCACCCTGGCTGCCTGCGCGCAGCCTGAGCCTGAGCGAAAGCTGGAACCCGGAGCCGGACCACACCCAGGTCGGCGATTCACTGACCCGCAGCCTGACAGTGACGGCCGAAGGCTTGTCCAGCACCCAACTGCCACCACTGCCCGGCACCGATGTCGGCGGCCTGCGCCGCTATCCGGATCAACCGGTGCTCGGCAACCAGAACAGCGAACGCGGCCTGGTCGGCAGTCGTGAAGACCGCGAGGCCCTGGTGCCGACACGGACCGGCGCCATCGAGCTGCCCACCGTCGACCTGGTCTGGTGGAACACCTTTGAAGACCATCTGGAACACAGCAGCCTGCCGGCTCGCACGCTGCACGTGGCGGCCAATCCGAGCCTGGTGGTGGACACCCCGTCCGGCGCCTCACCGATCGATGCCAGCGCCGACAGCGAAGCGCTCTGGCGCTGGAAGCTCAGCACCTTGATCCTGGCCTGCACCACCCTGCTCGGCTTCGGCCTCTGGTGGCGTGGCCGCTGGCAACCGGCGGTGGCGCGTGTCGCGCAAACCGGCCCGAGCCCACGCACCGTACTCGACGACCTCAAGCGCGCCTGCCAGGCCAACGACTCCCACGCCACCCGCCAGGCCCTCGACGCCTGGGCCCGGCAACAACCGGAAACCCTGGCCGACATGGCCGCCCGCTTCGTGCCACTGTCCGACGCCCTCGACGGCCTGAACGGCGCGCTGTACAGCGAAACCGGCCAGTACTGGCAAGGTGAGGAGTTGTGGCGGGCGATCAAGGCAATCCCGATGGCCGAACGGGTGCAGGATCCGGTTGGTGAGAGTGGGTTGCCGCCGCTTTATCCCAAGTAAACACCGACCCTTGTGGCGCCCAGCGGGAGCAAGCTCCCTCGCCACAGGTGTACGGTTCGAAGACATCCATGCAGCGACCAGACTTTTTTACCAGTAAACTCTCCCCCCTTTCGCCGCCTTCATTTTTCCCGCGGCCATTACCTATTTTGTAGCGGAGTCCGCCTTGCGCTTGTTTCACACCTCCGACTGGCACCTCGGGCAGAACCTGCACGGCCAGGATCGCGATTTCGAACACGGCTGTTTTCTCGAATGGCTGTTGCGCCAGCTGAAACTGGATCAACCGGATGTGCTGTTGATCGCTGGCGATATCTTCGACACGGTCAATCCGCCGGTCAAAGCCCAGGAGCGCCTCTACGACTTCATCGTCAGCGCCCACGAACAGCAGCCGTTGCTGACCATCGTGATGATTGCCGGCAACCACGATTCCGGCTCGCGGATCGAACTGCCCGCACCGTTGATGCGCCGCTTGCGCACTCATGCGCTCGGCCGCGTGCTGTGGCTGGATGACGGGCAACTGGACGCCGAGCGCCTGTTGCTGCCCTTGCCGGATGCCAGTGGTGAAGTCGCCGGCTGGTGCCTGGCGCTGCCATTCCTGCGCCCGGCGGAAGTCACCGGCGCGCATTTGGGCGACAACTATTTGCGCGGGATCGGTCAGGTGCATGAGTGGCTGATCGAAGCGGCCAACGCCAAGCGCCAGCCGGGCCAGGCACTGATCGCCATCAGCCACGCACACATGGCCGGCGGCTCGGTGTCGGAAGACTCCGAGCGCAGCCTGATCATCGGCAATGCCGAGGCCCTGCCCGCCAGCCTGTTCGGGTCGAGCATCAGCTATGTCGCTCTCGGCCACTTGCACAAGCCGCAGAAGGTCAACGGCGAGGAGCGCATCCGCTACAGCGGCTCGCCGATCCCCCTGTCGTTCTCCGAGATCAGCTATCAGCACCAAATTCTCGACATCAATCTCGACGGCGAAACCCTGCTCAGCGTCGAGCCGAAGCTGATCCCCCGCGCGGTCAACCTGCAACGTATCGGCCCGGCGCCATTGAGCGAGATCCTGCTGCAACTGGCGGACCTGCCGAACATCGACCTGTTGGCCGAGATCCAGCGCCAGCCATGGCTGGAGGTGCGGGTGCGCCTCGATGAACCGCAGCCCGACCTGCGCAATCAAGTGGAAACCGCCCTGCAAGGCAAGGCCGTGCGCCTGGTGCGCATCGCCGCCGAATACGCCGGTAACGGTGGCCGTGACGGTGCCAACGAAAACAGCACGCTGATCGAACTGGACCAGCTCACGCCTCAGGAACTGTTCAGCCGCGCCTGGCAGGACAACTATGGCAGCGAGGTCGACGAACAGACCCTCAAGGACTTTGCCGAGCTGTTGCAGGACGTACAGATGGAGAGCGAACAACCATGAAAATCCTCGCGATCCGCCTGAAAAACCTCGCCTCCCTGGCCGGGCCATTTGAAATCGACTTCACCGCCGAACCCTTGGCCAGTGCCGGACTGTTCGCCATCACCGGCCCCACCGGCGCCGGCAAAAGCACCCTGCTCGACGCCCTGTGCCTGGCGCTGTTTGGCGCCGTGCCGCGCCTGAACAACACCGGCCGTGACGCCAAGGTGCCGGACGCCGATGGCGAAATCGCGACCGGCGACCCGCGCACCCTGCTGCGTCGCGGCACGGGTGAAGGCTATGCGGAAGTGGATTTCGTCGGTGTCGACGGCCGCCGCTACCGCGCCCGTTGGGAAGCCAATCGCGCCCGGGACAAGGCCGCCGGCAAGCTGCAGGCCAGCCGCCAGAGCTTGCGTGACATCGATCAGGATCAATTGCTCGCCAGCCAGAAAGGCGAATACAAGACTCAGCTCGAAGCTGCGCTGGGGCTGAATTTCGAACAGTTCACCCGCGCGGTGATGTTGGCGCAAAGCGAGTTCAGTGCGTTCCTCAAGGCCGATGACAACGACCGCAGCGAACTGCTGGAAAAACTCACCGACACGGCACTCTACACCCGCCTCGGTCGTCGGGCCTTCGACAAGACCAAAGAGGCTCGCGAGGCGCACAAGCTGCTGCAGGATCAGGCCAGCGGTGTGACGCCGCTGTCGCCCGAAGCCCGCGCAGAACTGGATGAGCGCTTCAACCAGGCGCAACAACAACTCAAGACCCAACAGGCACAGCTCAAACAGCTTGAACTGCAGGACACCTGGCTCAAGGACCTGCGTCGATTGCAGGACGAACATCTGGCCGCCAGCGAACAACTGCAATCGGCACAGACCCACTGGGAGGCCCTGGCCAGTGAGCGCTTGAGGCTCACCCGCCTCGAACAGCTGGCCCCGCAACGGCACCAGTTCGCCCGTAAAGCCGAGGTCGAGGGGCTGCTGACACCCTTGGCGGCGCAAATTGCCTTGCACACGCAGCAGCACGGCGAACTCGGCGAGCGTCAGACGCAGCTCGAGCAACAGCTTAGCGCCGCCCGGATCGCGTTGAACGAAGCGCAACAACGGCAAACCGCCAGCGCGCCGCTACTGCGCCAGGCCTTCGAAGCGCAAAGCACCCTCRCCCGCCTCGCCAAGGACACCGCCCTCAGTGCCGAGGCAAAGCAAAATGCCGAGCAGGCCTGCGGCCAGGGCCAGAGCACGATTCAGACCTTGCTCGATCAGCAAACCCGGGGCGCCGGGGACTTGCAGCGCATCGCCACCGAGCTGGAGCAAAGCACGCATCTGGCTCCGCTGAGCGATGCCTGGAATGCCTACCGTGATCGCCTGCAACAGTTGGTGCTGATCGGCAACCGGTTGAATCAGGGTCAGGCCGAACTGGCCAGCCTCGAACAAAACGCCACGAGCACCGAACAAACGCACAGCGCACAGAAGCAGCAACTGGAGGTGCTGTTCAAGGAGGCCGGCGCCGAACCGGATGCCGTCGCCGAGCAGATCGGTATTCTGGGCAGCCTGTTGCAGGACAACCGCAAGCAACTGCGCGCCGTCGAAGACCTTGCGCGCCTATGGGCCAGCCAGCAGGACCTGGACAAGCGCGGCGCCGAGCTGCAACAACGCCAGCTCACCGCGCAGCAGGAACGTGAACGCCTGACCCAGGATGGGGTCAAGGCCAAGGCTGATTTGAGCGTTGCCGAACAGACCCTCAACGTCACCCGCGAACTGCTGGAGCGCCAGCGTCTGGCGCGCAGTGCCAGTGTCGAAGAGCTGCGCGCGCAGTTGCAGGACGACCAGCCATGCCCGGTCTGYGGCAGCAACGAGCATCCCTATCATCAGCCCGAAGCCCTGTTGCAAAGCCTCGGCCGTTTTGATGAAAGCGAACAGGCCAACGCGCAGAAGGCCGTTGACCTGCTCAAGGAAAAACTCACCGACTTGCGCGCCGAAGTCGGCGGGCTGATCGCCCAGCAAAAGGAACTGCTGCAACAGCAAGAGCAACTGGCGACTCAGCAGCAGGCCCTCGCCCCAAGCCTGGAAGCGCATCCGCTGGCTGCCCAACTGCTCAATCAGGATGCCGCCAAACGCGATGCCTGGCTCATTCAGCAAAACAGCCAGCTCAACCAGAGCATCAGCCAGGACGAGCAACGGCAGAGCGCGCTGCTCACCCTGCAACAGGATGCCGCACGCCTGACCCAGCAACTGCGCCATGCCGAAACCGCGCACCAGCAAGCGGCCCAGCACCTGAGCAATCAACAGCGCGAACTGGGCAACGACCGCCAGCGTCTGGACGAAGAAYTCAGCGCATTCGCCCATCTGCTGCCAGCCGAGACCCTGCAAGCGCTGCGCGTCGAGCCGGCCGCGACCTTCATGCAGCTCGACCGGCAGATCGCCGAGCGCCTGGCGCAACTCGAGCAACAAAAGGAAGAACTGGCCGAGCAGCAACAGCGCCAGCAAAACCTGGAGAAGGAACAGGATCGCCAGCAAA
>NZ_JBGCUL010000417.1:0-3891 GCF_054177685.1 Pseudomonas sp. P5_A2_2 | reverse complement strand
TCACTTGAGCGGTCGCTGAGCCAGCGGGGGCGACAGCACCGCCCAGGCCCGCTACTCTCGCTACCCAGCGACTGACCTCTGAAAGGACTCACAACATGGCACCCCGCCTGGACTGGCTTGCTCGACATATGCAGCACAGCAACACATTCGCTTCGTGGATCCACCAGCAGTTCCACTACGAATACACCGGACAGTCCCTGTCCGATTGGCAACGAGAGTTCGCCGAAGGCCAAAACAACGGCGACTGGAAATGTCTGGTCGCCCTCGACCACAACGAGCTGTTGGGCGGCGCAGCACTGGCCAGGGCTGACCTGGACCATCRCCCGGATCTGGGGCCGTGGCTCGCTTGTGTGTTCATCACCCCCGAGGCACGCGGTAAGGGCCTGGCGGAGCGGTTGATCGAAGGGATTTGCGCGCAAGCCAAAGCCAGCGGCGAGAAGAGGATCTACCTGCACACTCAGGACCAGAGCGTTTATTACGCCAAGCGCGGCTGGGTGGTGCAAGAGCGTTTTGAAGCGTGGGAAAAAGAACAATGGCTCATGGCGCGAGACCTGTGAGCCATTGATCAAGCGGATTACGCCGCTGGAGCGCCGGCCTTGGCCTCCTCCAGCAACTGCTGAATCATCTTCTCCTGCGTGTCGTAGCTGCCTTCACCGAAGTGGGTGTAACGCACCTGCCCCTTGGCATCGATCAGGTAGTGCGCCGGCCAGTACTGGTTGTCGAAGTTGCGCCAGATCGCGTAGTTGTTGTCGATCGCCACCGGGTAGGTGATGCCGTATTCCTTCACCTTGGCCCTGACGTTGTCGATGATGCGTTCAAAGCCGTATTCGGGTGTGTGCACGCCGATCACCACCAGTCCGTCCTTTTCGTATTTCTTCGCCCAGTCCTTCACGTACGGCAGGGTGTGCCTGCAGTTGATGCAGTCGAAGGTCCAGAAGTCCACCAGCACCACTTTGCCTTTCAGGGCTTCGTTGGTCAGTGCGGGCGAGTTGAGCCAGTCCACCGCACCGGACAGCGACGGCATGACGCCTTGGGCGTTGTCCATGGTGCTGTCGGCCTTGACCTTGCTGACCAGGTAATCGACGACTTTCGGCACGGTTTCCAGCACACCTTTCTCTACGCCGCTGACACCTTCCGATGAAGTGTTGGCCAGCAACAGGTCGTTGGCCCCTGTTGCAATCACCGCTGCTCCGGCCAGCACCGCAACCCCGGCGCCTCGGCGCAACCAGCCCGTAACCGGAATCGACGGTTTCAAGCGATTGACCAGGCCGCGACCGGCAAAGATCAGGGTGCCCAGGGACAGCGCACTGCCGGCACCATAGGCCACCAACAACAGACTGGTGCCGGCGTTCGCGCCCTGCAGCATGGCGCTGGTCAGAATCACCCCGAGGATCGGCCCGGCGCACGGTGCCCAGAGCAGCCCGGTAGCGACACCGATCATGATCGAAGCCAGCGGACCGGACATTTTGCGCGAGTTCGGGTCGATGCGATTACCCAGCAACACGAAGGGACGGGCCAGCCAGTCGCCGACCCGCGCGGAAATCAGCGACAGGGCGAACAGCACCATCACCACCAGCGCTACGTGGCGGCCGGTGTTGCTGGCCTGAATCACCCACTCACTGCTGACCACGGCCAGGCTGGAGACCAGGGCAAAGGTCAGGACCATGCCGCCGAGGGTAAGCAGGATCGAGGAGCGTGTGCGGTCGGCCCCGGCAAACAGGAATGGCACGACCGGCAGGATGCACGGGCTGAGGACGGTCAATATGCCGCCCAGGAAAGCGATGAGTAACATGGGATCACCTAATTCAGGTTAGAGGGCGACACATCACCACTGTAGGAGCGAGCCTGCTCGCGATAGCGTCCGGTCAGGCGACACATCGTTGACTGAACCATCGCCATCGCGAGCAAGCTCGCTCCCACAGTGGATTGGGGGGTGTTCTCAAGCCGTCTGCTCATCCAGCAACTGCCCCTGAGGCGTGCGGCTGGCACCGTTCTCGGCGAGCATCTGCCCTTGCGGCGTACGGCTGGAGCCGTCCTGCGCAAGGAAGCCATGGGTGCCCTTCTCTGCCACCGGCGTGAGTTGGAAGCAGGTGTTGCTGGCGCAGGTGCTTTGCTCGACAGCGGCGTTGGCATGGGCTGCCGCGCCGGCGACGGAAAAGGCGATGGCGGTCAAAAAGCGGGAAACGTTGTTCATGATGTCCTTCCTGTTTCAAATGGTTTGGGCGATCGTTGGTCGCAACACTCAGTTTTGCGAGTTGCAGTTGTCGGCGAATTTTCGGTAATCCAGCACCTGGGATTTCGACTGAGCGTCGAGGTAGGTCAGCCGCGCATTTACCACCCCGCAGGAAGGCGTAGCGTCTTCGGTCAGCGACACCACTTTCCTGATGTCAAGTTGGGTGCCGTAGGTGTAGGTTTTCGGAGCGACATCGGCTTCGGCACGGGCCGACAGGGTGCAGATGTTCAGGGCGGCAAACAGGCAGGCGGCGTAGATGGCCTTGGTGTTCATGGCGAGTTCCTCAGGGTTTCAACAGGTCGATCGTTGGTTGATCCGAGGCGGTCTGGTTTGCCTCGATGGAACCTATTAAAAGCTTGCGAGGTATCTCGTCTGTGTCGGGAATCGGCGTGAATCAATCGCTGCGTATCAGAACCGGGCGCAGATACAGAGCCATACAAAACCGCTGAAAATCGGCTTTTTTGCCTTCGTGTGTATCCTCAGGCAAGCCAGATACACTGCAATACAAAGGGCGGCAGGCGAGCCCGCCCAGGCTCGATAGACTGTGTGGCATTCCCCATTTATCAGAGGTTTGGCCCAATGGATCACGTTGATCACATCCTCATCGTTGACGATGACCGCGAAATCCGCGAGCTGGTAGGCAACTACCTGAAGAAGAACGGCCTGCGCACCACGGTCGTGGCGGATGGACGGCAGATGCGCGCCTTTCTGGAAACCACCCCGGTGGACCTGATCGTGCTCGACATCATGATGCCGGGGGACGATGGCCTGTTGCTCTGCCGCGAATTGCGCGCCGGCAAACACAAGGCCACGCCGGTGCTGATGCTCACCGCCCGCAACGATGAAACCGATCGCATCCTCGGCCTGGAAATGGGCGCCGACGACTACCTGGTCAAGCCATTCGCCGCCCGTGAACTGCTGGCGCGGATCAACGCGGTGCTGCGGCGCACCCGCATGCTGCCGCCGAACCTGGTGGTGACCGAAGCCGGCCGCCTGCTGGCCTTTGGGCGATGGCGCCTGGACACCTCGGCCCGTCACCTGCTCGACGAAGACGGCACCATGGTCGCCCTGAGCGGTGCCGAATATCGATTGCTGCGGGTGTTTCTCGACCATCCGCAACGAGTGCTCAACCGTGATCAGTTGCTGAACCTGACCCAAGGCCGCGACGCCGACCTGTTCGACCGCTCCATCGATCTGCTGGTCAGTCGCCTGCGCCAGCGCCTGCTCGACGACGCCCGCGAACCGGCCTACATCAAGACCGTGCGCAGCGAAGGCTATGTGTTTTCCCTGCCGGTGGAAATCCTGGGCGATCAATCATGACGCAGGCGCTGCATTGGCCGCGGTCCCTGGCCTCGCGGCTGTCGCTGATTTTCCTGATCGGCCTGATCCTCGCCCAGGCGTTGTCCTTTGGCGCGCAGTATTACGAGCGCTACGAGTCCTCGAAAAACACCATGCTCGGCAACCTGGAAACCGACGTATCCACCTCCGTTGCCATTCTCGACCGCTTGCCCGCCGATGAGCGAGCCGCTTGGCTCAAACAACTGGAACGGCGCAATTACAGTTACATGCTCAATGAGGGTTCGCCGGGCACGCCCATACGCACCGACATGCCCGATGCGCCCATTGCCATCGCCTCGATCAAGGACGCCATCGGCCAT
>NZ_JBGCUL010000416.1:0-3893 GCF_054177685.1 Pseudomonas sp. P5_A2_2 | reverse complement strand
GTATTCTGGTTGATTCAAGGCCCGAACTGGATAACTGTATCCTCCGGTATCAGTTGTCACCTCTCCGGGTTTTCCTACAAACGCATATCGGGTGCGCAAAGAGACTGGTCAGATCAGTGTCCGGGATGAATATATTGAGCGCTATCTCGTGCGTTATCGCCAACACCTGCAACTCTCTCCCCTACCCTCGCCGCAGGAAAAGGCGCCATTGATCACGACGCTCAAAATTTCCTTTAGAACAAACGTTGGCAGATTTGGCCTGCGCCAGTCAGGCCGCTATCAGCATGGTGCTGTCGCAGGCGGAAAATCTAATAGCCTTTAGACCGGTCAACCACATTCAACAGAGGCATTCCCTCACCCTCTCTTCGCAGATTCTCAACAATCACCGCCACACCACCTTCAATCTGCACATCGCTTGCAATATGAGGAGTCAGGAGCACTCGAGGGTGTTTCCAGAGTGGGTTGTCTTGAGAGGGAGGCTCTTGTACCAGTACATCCAGTACGGCACCTCCCAGACGGCCTTCATCCAATGCACAAAGCAAAGCCTTTTCTATAACGTGGGCGCCGCGTCCCACGTTAATCAGTCCAGCTCCATGAGGTAGACAATCGAGCTTCKCCGCATTGAGTATCCCGTCTGTTTCGGGAGTCAGTGGCAACATGTTCACAAGGATGTCGCACTGCCCTAAAAACGCCTCCAGTTCGTCCGGGCCGACGTAACAGCGACCACCTGGCACCTCCTTCAAAGAACGATTCCAGCCACTGAGCTGAAATCCCAATGGCTGAAGGCGATCAAGCGCGGCACGTCCGAGATTGCCAACCCCCATGACACCAACACGCCGCTGTGAAGCGTGCACGATTGGTCGAGGATGCCAGCGACCACTGCGCTGATCCTCTTGGTAAGCGAGGATGTCTCGATGCAAGGCAAGAACACCAAACAGAACATACTCGGCCATGATGTCAGCCATCGAGCTTTCTACCAGCCTGATTAGCGACACGTGAGCAGGCAAACGGGCCAGATCGAACTGGTCAACTCCGGCCCCGGCAGCGTAGAGGAGTCGAAGATTACCAAACTGCTCCGCAATGTCGGCAAGAGGCTCCCAAGCCAGGATGTAGTGCACCTCTGCCGGGTTACCGATATCAGGCCATTGGCGGAACTCTAGTTGAGGGGCGAGCGTTGACAGGCAAGCTCGCCATTTCTGCGCATCGGCGGGGTCGGCCATGTATAGGATGCACATTGAAAACTCCCTATTCGCCTTTCAGATGCGCATAGCTATCAACGAAACGCTTAAATTTGTGTTTGCCACAAGTGTACGCTTCATACTTTGCGGGTAGAGCCTCACTCACGCAGGTTGGCACGGGCTCAACAACCGCATCGAAATCCAAATCAATAAAGAAAGGTATTGAATAGCGCTCTAGACCGCTAGTATTTATGACGCGATGCATTGTCGAGGTGTAGCGATCGTTGGTGAGGGTTTGAACCAGATCACCAATGTTGACGATAAAAGTGCCTTCAACTGGTGGGGCAGTAACCCACTCCCCTGCACGGTTCCTGACTTGCAAACCGCCAACTGCATCTTGGGATAGGACCGTCAAGAAACCATAGTCCGTGTGTGCCCCAATACCGATCTCCTCTTGGGAAACCCTTCCGATCTGGGGCGGGTAACGCAAAATCCGCTGAATCGTGATGGGCTTACGCTGAAGATGTTCAAAGTAATCTTGTGGTAAACCCAAACTCAGCGCGATCCCGCCAATAAGCATTCGCGAGAGCGCCAATACAGAGGAATGATAAGCCTCGGCAACCGTTTCGAATTGCGGCAGTCCGGACGGCATTTGATTAGGGCCAAAAAACGGAGAAACTTCGTCGTAATGGGCGCCGTAATCAAAGCACTCTTTGAAGTCGCGCGTATTAGCAGGATCTACGTTTTCCGCATACATCGGGATGTAACCACGTAGCGTAAGCCCGGAGTTCACGATGTTAAGTGTGTTCTTCTCTTCGGATGGAAGCTTGAAAAAAAGTTTGGTGAGCCTGTACATCTCGTCTATCAGTTGCTGCGAAACGCCATGGTTTTTTATATAAAAAAAACCCACCTTTTCGCACGCTTCGCCTATCTGGCTTGCCACCCGCAGCGGATTTTCGCCGTTTATGAGTGGCGAAATATCTATGACCGGTATTTCAGTGAAGGCAGTTTGTTTGCTGGCCAAACGAATATCAAATAACTCAGTCACGCTTCTCTCCTTTCTAAATGGATGACGGACGCGGACGAGCCACATTCGTCCTTGTTTGGGCGGATGTTAATCCTGGTTTTTTTGGCACGCAAGCAAAATGTACACCTGTGTCATCAGACATTGACACAGGTGTACATTTATCCTAATTTCAAGTCACCGAGACTGATCAAGCCCACTTTGGAGCGCACCACGATGTCCAGCGATCCCTTGCTGCAACCCTATAAAATCAAGAATCTGACCCTCAGAAACCGGATCATGACCACCTCCCATGAACCGGCCTACCCTGTGGACGGCATGCCCAAGGATCTCTATCGCGCCTACCACGTGGAGCGCGCCAAAGCCGGTGTCGCCCTGACCATGACCGCCGGTTCCGCTGCCGTATCCCGAGACAGCCCGCCGGTGTTCAACAATGTGCTGGCCTACAAGGACGAAGTGGTCGGATGGTTGAAGGACCTGACCGATGAATGCCACGAACATGGCGCGGCAGTGATGATCCAATTGACCCACCTGGGCCGCCGTACCCGCTGGGACAAGGCCGATTGGTTGCCGGTGGTGTCGCCGTCACACCGCCGCGAGGCATCGCACCGCTCTTTCCCGAAGAAAATGGAGGAATGGGACATCGAGCGGATCATCAAGGACTATGTAGACGCCGCGGAGCGCATGAAGGCGGCGGGTCTCGATGGTCTGGAGCTTCAGGCCTACGGGCATTTGATGGATCAGTTCTGGTCGCCGTTGACCAATGACCTCGACGGCCCTTACGGTGGCTCGCTGGAAAACCGCATGCGCTTTACCTTCGACATCCTGCGTGGCATCCGCCAGCGGGTAGGTGAAGATTTTCTGCTGGGAGTTCGTTACACCGGTGATGAAGAATTACCCGGCGGCTTCACTGCCAGTGAGGGCATGCAGGTTTCTCACATGCTCAAGGACAGCGGACTGGTCGACTTCCTGAACGTCGTGCGCGGTCACATCGATACGGATGCAGGGCTGACCGATGTCATCCCGATTCAAGGTATGCGCAACTCGCCCCATCTCGACTTCGCTGGCGAGATCCGCTCGTCGACAGGCTTTCCAACCTTCCACGCTGCGAAGATTCCCGATGTCGCCACCGCGCGCTACGCGATCGCCTCGGGCAAAGTGGACATGGTGGGCATGACCCGCGCGCACATGACCGATCCGCACATCGTGCGCAAAATCATCGAGAAGCGCGAAGAAGACATTCGCCCGTGCGTGGGCGCCAACTATTGCCTGGATCGCATCTACCAGGGTGGCGCGGCCTACTGCATCCACAACGCAGCGACGGGGCGGGAAACCACCATGCCGCATGACATTCCCAAAGCCGCCGTCAAGCGCAAGGTGCTGGTGGTCGGTACCGGCCCTGCCGGGCTGGAAGCGGCGCGGGTCGCCGGTGAGCGCGGCCATGACGTGACGGTGCTTGAAGCGGCTGACCAACCCGGTGGGCAGATTCGTCTGACTGCGCTGAGCGAGCGTCGTCGCGAGATGATCAGCATCATAGATTGGCGAATGGCGCAATGCGAACGGCTGGGGGTGAAGTTTCACTTCAATACCTGGGCCGAAGCCGACACTGTGCAAGCCTTCGAGCCAGACGTGGTTATCGTTGCGACCGGCGGCCTGCCGGATACCGAGGTGCTCCGCGAAGGCAACGAACT
>NZ_JBGCUL010000415.1:0-3905 GCF_054177685.1 Pseudomonas sp. P5_A2_2 | reverse complement strand
GTCAGTAAGTAGTATCGAGTCAAAATTGTGAGTTGCCCCAGGTTTTCGAGGCGCGCCCCACAGGCCGCTTTTGGCCGATTTGCCCTTCGGTGAGTGGCAAAAATCGACCCATAGCGGCCGGTCATAACCGATAATATTCGTCATACACGTCCTACATGAGGCTCACCATTCTCCAGTTGAAGTATCGACTCCAAATGCGCTCTATGCCCCGGTCATCAATCCACTGCTAGACTCCATCATCTACCTGAAGTGTCGGAGGCATCATGAACTTCATTCTCTGGATCATTCTTGGTACAAGTGGCCCACAGCCCTTTCGAGCGGTCGACCATGCTGAGTACAAGAATATGGAGGCGTGTCAGCACGCAGCCGATCAGATCAAGGCATCACTTGAAGGGGTGCAGTTCCAGATCAACACCATCTGCACACCCAAGGACAATACAAAATAACGCGTGATCCTCAGGTGCGTGCGTTCGCTGACGCAAACCTGGCGTGTGGGCATGGGGGCCAACTATGTCGATGATCGCTATACCGCGCTGGATAACAATGTGGTCATGCCGGCTTACACGACAGTGGACGCCGCGCTGTTGTACAACCAGCCGAAATGGGACATGGCCCTGCGGCTGCGCAATGTCTTCGACAAGGACTATTACGCTTCGGCGCATGGTTCGGTGGACCTGATCACGCCCGGTGCCCCACGGACGCTGGAGCTGAGCACCAACTATCGCTTCTGAGCACAGACCTGAAGAACAGGCCCCAAAGCAGCCCTTCGTGAAAGGCTGCTTACGACTGTGGATTCAACACACTGGATTTTGTGTAAGCGGGATTTGTGTTAAACAAGCAAAAGCAGCACCTTGGGTGCTGCTTTTGAGGGGGGGCTGCACATTTCTGTCGGCCCGGGGACGCGCTACACGGATCAGCTGTTGSTGCGRTCGGCTGCCTTGGCTTTGCTTTGAGCTACRGAGGCTTCAGCCTTGTGTTTCTGGGCAACCTGGTAGGTTTCCATCGAGACTTTSCGGGCCGACTCCATGCGTGCGAMGGTCCGGTCACCGCCACCTGTGGCCATCGCCAGAGAAGARGCGGTCAGCGTGGCAACTACGAAGAGAACTTTCATGGATTTCATTTGGGTATCCTCAAGTGAGACTTTTAACAGTTAAAGCRRRATTCATKGGYTAGCGYYGAACKTCCTTGTTCAACCTGGATTCACCAGCCAGCCAGGGCGGCGTTTCCTGGAGTCCWGGTGCCTTGCTCCWKGCGYGCTTCGGYGTCTTTGTTTTTTGCCCAGAYGGTGAGCAGTACCATCATYSCGAAMCCRCCGACGATGAGCACCGGATAGGCTGCCAGCAACTCCACCAGCGAGTACTTCCAGGCCAGCGGACGACCMACACCCAGCATGGCGGCATAGAACCACGACACGCCAGAGAACGCSCCCGAGAACAGCGCCAGCATGCGCAGGCTGAAGGAGAGTTTCAGTAACGAACCGGCTTTYTTCAGCGCCGGCAATACAGCGCSATGCAACACGAAGCCGTTAATGGTCARCAGCACAACGATGCCGATTTTGGCTTGTAACTTTGGATTGAGGAAATACTCCATCCCCTTGCCGGMATAATCGATCCCGACAATAGCAATGCCYGTAATCCAGAGCCAGACAAGTGCAAGCGATACGGTCTTTTGAAGACTGTCCATGTGCGCGTCATCRTGGTGACCTGAYGCATCKCCCTTCAGGAGTTGCTTGACCATTGCAATGTCACTGGTCAAAACCAGCCCGATTGCCACGCAGCAGGCGATAAGATGAAAATATACAACGCCCAGGCGTAAATATTCCCCGACTGGTGAAGTAAGAATACTAAGTTCCATGACTACCTCTTTGTTCTAACAGTGAATCAACCTGACGTTCAGGACGGCGTGATTAGAGTTTGCCGTTGCTGACGGAAGTTATGATTCAGCCGTTTCAATTGAATTATCTTGCGGCATTACGCTGTCAAGATAAAAGCGAGTTTGGCGAATGAACTTTTAGTCATTCGATTATTTCCATTTTCAGGTAATAAAAAACCGCATCCGCACTTGGCGCATATGAGGTTTAACTTCCGCTTCTGGGGGTCAGGTGAGGTTCAGAGCCCGTGCCACCTGCTGCGTATTCTGACCGAAAAAACTGTATCCGTTCATTTCTTGATCAATTTTGCTGACCAACGGCAGTGTTCCTGGCTAGCTGCACATTGCCATCTTTTATCGTGCAGCCTGCACCATTACCGGGTTTGCGGCGAATGGGAAGGCAGACGAGAGCCCCGGCGTTTTTTTCGTCTTTTATTCCAGATTCCATGGAAGACATCGGGGGTTTTGAGCGAATCAGCCATAAAAAAGCCTTTGGCCGGGTTAACAAACCAGGTCAATGCACTGCCATTTTCCCCTCGAAAAAAGCCAATTCGCGGCATAGCCACAGGGGAATTTTCAGCAAAAAAGTTGCCTGTGCATTTGCTGACGACATAAACAGCCGTTTGATAGACGACGCTAGCCTTTGCCTCCGCTGCTGCTATTTACGGGTTTTTGTTGACCTCGACCTGTGGCCCGACGCCATCTCCGGTACGGAATGTCGGTAATGCAACCGAGTTCACGAATTTCACGCCGTCCCAGCTGGGCAAGGGTGTGGGCATCAATTGGAACTGGCCCGGGTGCTCAGAGTCCCAGCGCAGCAGCATCGCCGTGTCTTCATGCTGTGTGTTGTGGCAGTGCTCCATGTA
Source organism: Pseudomonas sp. P5_A2_2 (assembly GCF_054177685.1). Classification (NCBI taxonomy): domain Bacteria; kingdom Pseudomonadati; phylum Pseudomonadota; class Gammaproteobacteria; order Pseudomonadales; family Pseudomonadaceae; genus Pseudomonas; species Pseudomonas sp. P5_A2_2. Next base: position 1,170 of record NZ_JBGCUL010000415.1, on the reverse strand, counting down.
GGTACCGGCAAACTCACGGATGTGTATGGCCATTTCGACATCGTCGAGGCTGTCGGAATCGCGGCCTACACGGTAGATATCCTTGCGCGCTCCTTTTTCCCATTCGGGTGGTGGTTTGCCACCTCGAGTGAGAATGATCCCTTCCTCGAAATGCACATGCACCGGGTGACTCCAGCCATTGCCGCCGTTCTCGATCTTCCAGACTTCCAGCGTGCCTTCGCCCTTGAACCCTGCCGGTGTCGGGCCAGTGGCCAGTTGTGGCGCGGCTGAAATCCGCCGCGGGTCCATACCGAAGCCTTCGCCGCCATCGGTCTTGATCGTCCAGGGCTTGAAGTCCGTGCCGTTGGAGCGGCCAAAGATAAAGGTGCGGTGCCGTGCCTGGGCAAGCCGGGCGATATCCGCAGGGTCATCACGATGCAAGGGCAAGGGGATCATGAACTTGCCCTCGGGCTTGCCAGGCTTGGCGGGCTCGAAGTCGACCGGATTCATGCTGACATCCTGGCCGGTGTAAGGCTGGACGTTGAGTTGCAGGAACAGGCCCACGCCCGGGTCACCGTTGACCCACTGTGGCCCGTGGCTGGTTTGCCTGACCACGGGCAGGTACTTCTCGGAGAGTACATCCGCCAATGGAATGTCGCGTTTCGGACGCTTGCCGTCTTCATGCTCCGCAATGTTGACGAAGAAAATCTTGTCGCCCGGGCTGATGCCGTTTGTCGCGAAGTCGACGACGATGTCATAGCGCTCGGCAATGCCCAGTATCGGCAGAATGGCATTGTGGTCCTGCGTGTCGCCGTCGCCATCGAGGTCCAGGCTGCCATCGAACGGCACCGCGTGCTCCATGATATTGCCGTCGTTGGCAATCATGTGGAACGGCACCCGGTTATAGGAAACTCCGGAGTTGTTCGGGCCAGGAAACTCGCCACCATTACCACTGACCTGACGCACCACCGCCAGYGTGAAGAAGCGAGAAACCGATCCGTTGAGAATGCGGAAACGGTAGCGGCGGGCACGTACGTCCAGGAAGGGTTTGAACTCCCAGTTGGTCAGCACCTGGTCACCGAGAAAGCCGTCGGTGTTGAAGGGGTTGAACCACAACTGGCCGGTCTGGTCCCAGGCCTTGTCGGCAATCGTCAGGTTGACGTCATAGTCGCGGTTACCCCACCCCAGCCC
>NZ_JBGCUL010000414.1:0-3911 GCF_054177685.1 Pseudomonas sp. P5_A2_2 | reverse complement strand
CTGTTGGCGATTGTACCGGCCCAGGTAGGTGCTCCGATTTGATCGGCGACTACACGTAACTCCGGTTTTTCTTGCAGCAAACGTTGCATTGTCAGCAGAAAGTTACGGCCATGAGTTGAATAGACCCAACTGGTACGCAGGATCAAGTGTTTACCTTGCACGTCCCTGATGGCCTGTTCACCGGCTAGCTTGCTCTTGCCGTACACCCCGAGCGGATTGGGCGTGTCGTCCTCGTTGTAAGGCCCGACTTTCGTCCCGTCGAATACATAGTCCGTGGAGTAATGTATCAACGGGATGTCGAGAGCCAGCGCTTCTTCGGCAAGGATACCGGGAGCTACGGCGTTAATGGCAAACGCTGATTGCGGTTCACTTTCTGCCAGATCAACCGCTGTATGGGCTGCGGCGTTGATGATCAGATCGGGCCGGACGCTTTGCACCTGACGGCGAATCTGATCGGGTTGCGCGAGATCGAGCTGATCGCGACCCAATACGATCAGCTCTCCAACAGCACCCAGCCGCCGTTGCAGCTCGTGTGAGACCTGACCATGCTGGCCATTGATGAGAACTTTCATAGGAACAGTCGATTCTCGTCGTGGGGCAAATCGGGCTCACACAAACGCATTACTCTTCCCCTGCCAATTTGGCCAGATACTGGCCATAGCCCGTCTTGCCGAAGTATCGGGCGCGTTCCAGCAGCTGTTCGCGATCGATCCAGCCATTTTCATAGGCTATCTCTTCCAGGCACGCCACTTTCAGGCCTTGGCGGTGTTCGATGGTTTGCACGTACTGAGAGGCTTCGAGCAAGCTATCGTGGGTGCCGGTGTCGAGCCATGCGAAACCTCGACCAAAACGCTCGACCTGCAGATCGCCACGTTGCAGATAGGCATTGTTGACGTCGGTGATTTCCAGCTCGCCGCGAGGCGAAGGTTTCACCGCCCTGGCGATCTCGATCACATCGTTGTCGTAGAAATACAGGCCGGTTACGGCATAACTGGATTTTGGATTTTTCGGTTTTTCTTCGATCGAAAGCGCACGGCCATCGCTGTCGAAATCGATGACACCGAAGCGCTCGGGGTCTTTGACCCAGTAACCGAACACGGTGGCGCCGGAGGAGCGTTTTGTCGCGTTCTGCAATTGTTCGCCAAAGTGCTGACCATGGAAGATGTTGTCGCCCAGGATCAGGCACACAGGGTCATCGCCAATGAACTCTTCGCCAATCAGAAAAGCCTGGGCCAGACCGTCCGGTGATGGCTGCTCGGCAAAGCTGAAGTTCACCCCGAACTGGCTGCCGTCACCCAGCAGATTGCGATACTGAGGCAGATCCTGCGGGGTGGAGATCAGCAGGATATCCTTGATGCCGGCCAGCATCAGCACCGAGATCGGATAGTAGATCATTGGCTTGTCGTAAACCGGCAACAGCTGTTTCGACACACCGAGCGTAATTGGATGCAGGCGTGTGCCCGAGCCACCCGCCAAAACGATACCTTTCATCATGCGAGCAACTCCTTGGAATTGATGGCACCGAGGCGTTCGCCCTGATAGCTGCCATCTTGAACACGACGGCACCATTGCATGTTGTCCAGGTACCATTGAACGGTTTTGCGCAAGCCGGTTTCGAACGTCTCTTCGGGCACCCAGCCCAGTTCTCGTTCAATCTTGCTGGCGTCGATTGCGTAACGTAAGTCATGACCAGGGCGATCCTGGACGAACGTGATCAGGTCGGCGTAGTGCGCAACGCCTTCAGGCTTGTGCGGTGCCAGTTCTTCAAGCAGGGCACAGATGCCACGTACCACGTCGATGTTCTTTTGTTCGTTGTGCCCGCCGATGTTGTAGGTTTCGCCGACGGTGCCAGTGGTCGCCACTTTGAGCAGTGCCCGGGCGTGGTCTTCGACGAACAGCCAGTCGCGCACTTGCAGGCCATTGCCATACACGGGCAGAGGCTTGCCGGCCAAGGCATTGAGGATGACCAGCGGAATCAGTTTCTCGGGAAAGTGGAACGGCCCGTAATTGTTCGAGCAATTGGTCAGCAGCACCGGCAAGCCATAGGTTCGCTGCCAGGCGCGGACCAGGTGGTCGGACGCTGCCTTGCTGGCGGAGTAGGGCGAGCTTGGTGCGTAGGGCGTCATTTCCGTAAACAGATCATCGACACCGTGCAGGTCGCCGTAAACCTCGTCGGTGGAAATGTGATGAAAGCGGAATGCGCTTTTCTCAGGCTCCGGGAGGGCTTGCCAATAGGCACGGGTGGCGTCGAGCAGGCTGTAGGTGCCGACGATGTTGGTCTGGATGAATTCCGATGGCCCGTCGATGGAACGATCGACGTGGGACTCCGCTGCCAGGTGCATGATCGCGTGAGGCTGGAAACGCGCCAGCACTGCACTGACGGTCGCCTGATCAACAATATCGGCCTGAACGAACTCATAGCGAGTGTCGTTGGCAATACTGGTCAGCGACTCGAGATTGCCGGCATAAGTCAGTTTGTCCAGGTTGAGCACTTCATGCTCAGTGTGTTGAATCAGCTCGCGAACAAGGGCCGAGCCTATGAAACCGGCCCCGCCGGTAATAAGGATACGCATGTTGGGTCAGCCTTTTTCAATAATGCGAATGGCGGTAGCTTGCAGGCGCGAGCGGGGAGGTGCAAGAGTTCCTGACCCCATTCGGTTGCGTCACGTCAATCGGGCTGGATTATCCATGACTTGCAGCCGTCACTCACTACTCTCGCGCACAATTTAGAGCACTAATTACAACACGCCCGGTTTTTTCTGTACTGGAGCGCCTTTCCGCACCCTGTAACCCCTGCGTAAACCCACTCTTTACGCTTTCTTTATGCTCCGCCCGCACCCTCGGTCTCGTTCCTTTACAGCCGCCTTTCCGACAATGACTCCACACACGGCAATACGCCGTAACACGGAGAACTTCCATGAGCGTTCTGGACGGAGTGTCACTGCTGCTGGCAGTGGGGCTGTTCATTTATCTGTTGGTTGCGCTGCTGCGCGCGGACCGGAACTAGGAGCGGCTATGCACAGTTATGACTATTGGCTGATCCTCGGTTTTTTCGCCCTGGTATTGGTCCCGGCGCCGTTTCTCGGGCGCTTCTACTACAAGGTGATGGAAGGGCAGCGCACCTGGCTGACGCCGGTCCTCGGGCCGGTCGAACGTGGCTGTTACCGGCTGGCCGGGGTTGACCCGCAAGCTGAACAGAGCTGGCAGAAATACGCCCTGGCCTTGCTTGCCTTTAACCTCGCGGGTTTCCTGCTGCTGTTCTCGATCCTGCTGTTCCAGGACCACCTGCCGCTGAACCCGCAGAACCTGCCGGGTCAGGAGTGGACGCTGGCGTTCAACACCGCCGTCAGCTTCATGACCAACACCAACTGGCAGGCCTACAGCGGCGAAGCGTCCTTGAGCTATCTGAGCCAGATGGTCGGCCTCACCGTGCAGAACTTCGTCAGCGCCGCCACCGGCCTGGCCGTACTGGTTGCGCTGTGCCGCGRCATCGGTCGCAAATCCACTGCATCGCTTGGCAACTTCTGGGTCGATATGACTCGCGCCACCCTCTATGGCCTGCTGCCGCTGTGTCTGCTGCTGGCGCTGTATCTGGTCTGGCAGGGCGTGCCGCAAACCTTCGCCCAGTATTTGAATGCGGTGACGGTGCAAGGCGTTGACCAGGTCATTCCCCTTGGCCCGGCGGCCAGTCAGATTGCGATCAAGCAATTGGGCACCAACGGTGGCGGTTTCTTCGGCGTGAACTCGGCGCATCCGTTCGAGAACCCGACGGCGTGGAGCAACCTGTTTGAAATGACCTCGATCATTCTGATCCCCGTCGCGCTGGTCTTCACCTTCGGTCATTACGTGAAGGACCTGCGCCAGAGCCGCGCGATCATCGCCTGCATGCTGGCGCTGTTCCTGATCGGCGG
>NZ_JBGCUL010000413.1:0-3926 GCF_054177685.1 Pseudomonas sp. P5_A2_2 | reverse complement strand
TCGTAGCGCAACTCGAAAAGATCGAGCGTCGACAAGATCGCCTGCAGCGGTGACCGGAGTTCGTGGCTCACTTTCGACAAGAACTCGCTTTTCGCGGCGACGCTCTGAGCCATCGTTTCCAGCTTCACTTGCCGGAGGTCGAGTTCGCGCGACCTGTGTTGCATGCGAATCAAAGGGATGAACAGCGGTACGCCCAAGCCCAGGCAAGCGGCGATGAACGTGGCCGTTGCGCCGTGGAGATTCAGGAACCCCGTCGTCGACAACGCCACTGCGACGCTCGCAGTCGCGCATGCCCATTCCAACGCAAACACGCGCATACCAAAGCGAAATCCGCAGCGCGCGACGATGACGAGCAGCAACACAGACAGCCAGCCGAATACCTTGGGCTCGTACACGATCATCAAGACCGTGATGGGGGGATCTAGGATCAGAAAGAGATACTGGGCTGCAACACCCCCGTGCGGGCGCACCCGAAGCAGCACCAGATAGCCAAGGCTGGCCAGTGAGTAGCAAATGGTAATAAGCGGAATCAAGCTCAGGACTGGTTGCTCTGTCGCTCCAAGCTGCTGCCCGATCCAGAGGCCGAGGGGGACGATGAGTAGCCCCAACGCCGCGCGTTGAAATCCTCGCTGCCGTTCGTGCTCGGCGCGGTTCGGGACCCTGTGTGCCGCCAAGAATTCGAATAGTGACTGCAAGAGTCCGCGCATGGGCTTGCCTGACCTTTCTAGCGCGCCGTGCGCGGATGCTCTTGAACCGCGTAAGGGGCCGACTTGAGACCTAAAACGTGCGGGGTCTCCAGCCAGGCTGGAATGCCCCAGTACATCGCTTGTAACTTCACTGACATGACCCAATCGAGGGCGGGTGCTGATGCACCCGTCTCGGAGCTGATGATCACCCAGCTGATGCCTCTGAGGTCAAGGTCACCGAGGTCGTCGAGCACCGGTGTCGCCAGAATGAATCGCAGCTTCGCCGGAATGCGCCTGAGTTGCGCCAGGCCATGGCATGCACTCTCAGGCCCCGACACTTTGGCACCGATCCAGACATTGTCGTAGCCCGCACCCCAGTCGGGCGGCAGGGCTGCCGCTATGTCCGATGGGCCGCTCGTCAGGACCATCCAGTCCAACTCCGGTGTTCTGCGCACGAGCGACCAGAACCGGCTTCGCTCGATTTCGCCGACGCCACTGGCCAGGGCGTGACACCAGGGGCCGGCGAAGACGCGTTGCCGGCGTCCTTCGTGACCAAACGCGAATGCCTCGGCGCTCTCGTTCCAGGACGCCGCAGCCCGCTCGTCACCAACGATGGCGTCATGCATCAGGCCTGCGACGTTGCCGCGGGCGCAACTGACGCTGCGCGCCTGCGACAACCATGGGTTGAATATGCGGTCAGCCCATGACACGTAGCGCTTCGTCGCCGGAGCTGCGAAGTGAACTTGTGCTTGCATGCTCAACCTCCAGCCTTGGCGCCGACCTGTCCAGCGATCTGGTCGAGTGGGGCGTCGCTGCGTGAAATCCATTCGCGCCCCGCCGCCACGCTGATTCCTTCACTCAAGTTGGCGAACTCGAGTAGAGGGCGACGCTCAACACGAAACCCCGGCCGACAAACATTGCGGCAATCAATCCCAAGGCAGGCTTCTTGAAAGCGGTTCATGTAACTCTCTGTTATCAATTAGTGATACTTTGTGTCCTGATGGCATTTACTAGTTCGACTTGCGTAAGTCGATGCCGCCCAGAAAGTTACCATAGTTGATATTTTGTGCGCGTGAAACCCCTACATTGCTGGGCGATGGAATCGCCTCAAATCGACGCTTTTCGACATTTCTAAGCATCTGGAAAGCAATCAATGTTCGCAAGAGGCCGTGAGACAGTCGTCGCCCTGCGAATGCGCTCGGACGCACAAAGTGAGGATTACTCGGTGCCCGCTTCGGGCTCGCGCCTTGTCGGTCGGTCGCGGCGGGACTCACCGCCTCGTCGGCGCCTCCCCAAGCCAACGTGCGATACGCACGGAGCACGCCGGCGCCGTGCCTGATGTCGGCCCGACGGATCGAGGAAGGCTTTACTGGAGACCCGTCAGAGCGTCTGGCGTACGGGTGCGCACGACCGCCATGGCGTCCCGCGGCCAGACAGCCCGCAGCGTCCTCTCAAGCAAATGTGGATTTGCCTCTTTGCTTGATCCGCGCGGGGGACGGGCGCCGCGAGGCGGTGTCCTTGGGGCGCTCAATAGGCAGACTACCTAGCGCCATATGCAAGCCATGACGCCTCGAGCAATCGACTCAGTTGTCGGACTTCGCCAGCATCGCCGGGCTTGCGGGTCTCAATCCAGGCACGGATAGACAAACCTTTCGCTCGCGCTTCCCACGCGGATTCGACCACGTCGCGATCCCGCTCCGCACTCGAATTGGCGCTTCGAGTACGCCAGTCGCGAACGAATCGAACAGCGGTTGCGACGTCCATCGGAATGCTGCCATCCATCTCGGTCCATATCAATCGCGCAGGGATCGAGTCCAATGCCGCTTCGATTTCATCGCTCAGTGCTTTTGCGTTCAGTTTTTCTTGTGCTTGCGCACGTCGCGCAGCTTCAACATCTCTCGTCTCTGCGTCGGCCAAGCGTTGCGCCTCTCGGTTGGCTCGTCGACCCTTGTCGGCATAGGCGGTCGTGCCAAATTCTTGACTCAGCCCGCGCGCCATCTCGGGGAAGAGCGTCCCGAGCACCTCGTCCCACGTGGACGGACGCGCGAAAGCGGTCTCGCCGTCCCGGATCGATTGCGTGATCTGCTCTCGACAGGCGGCCAGGGCCGCTGCATCGTGATCTGCCATTGACGGACGGTATGCGTGAACGGCCAGCAGGATTAGGCTGGCGAAACGTCTTTCGTCGCCCTGTCCTTCGAGAGCACCACGCAGCGCTTCATACGAGAGCCCGGCCGGCCTGCTTGCAAGTGCGGCCGCTCGAATGCGGTCCAGCCTCTGCAGGATGCCGCCCGCGCCGGAGAACTCGCGATCGCCGAGTTGCTTAACGCCTCGCTCCTTGAGAAGCGCCGCCATCTCCTCCGGGCGCCAGGCACTTCCATCGCCTGCCACGCAGCTGCGCCCGAGCCAACTCTCGCGAAGGGCGCCAAGATATTCTTGCAGCGCTTGCGCAACAGGAATCCCGCGAAACCAGTCCGTCCTTCGCCGCGACTGGATGAGCTCTTCTTCGATCTGGGCGGAAGCGATCGCAAGCCCTTCAAGCGCGCGAGCCCGTTGTCGTTGCAGTTCCGGGTGATTGATCCACCTCTTGTTCGTCGGGTCGCCTAAGACCATCGACTTCAGCCGCGCCGTCGTCATGCGTCCACCGACATTGACCAAGTCGATGTCGAACTCTATGCAGCCTAAGCCGCGCTCTTGGACCAGTGCTCGTTTCGTATCACCGACCCGGTGCGTCACTGCGACCTCGACCATCAATTCCATCGGCGCGAATCGCGTTGCACTGTCAACGGCTTGGCACATGACGTCGGGGACCATGCCACCCAAGTTGTATTCAACTCGAACGTCGGACAGTTCCAGCGTCATGGCCGGAATCGAGACCGCACGCTTCTCGTCACGTCCGTTTGGCATGCGCTGAGTGATGACTTCATGGACAGCCGGTGTGAGTAGCTGGCCGGCCGCAGCCAGCATCTCCTTGATCACCCAATGCAGGACACTCTCCGATCTCTGCATCGGGGTCAATCCGTCCGGCATCAAGTAGCCTTCCGGTGCGAGATCTACCAGCCTGCGCGCCTCCTCTTCGGCCTTTGCGAGTGCCTCCGCCTCGAGAACGCCATCATCCCAGTGGCGCTCCCAACAAAGCCACTGGCCGTCCAGTTGCGCGTGGCGAAGAATCTTGTCCGGCGGCCATGTTGATGGCCGTCCAGTTGCGCGTGGCGAAGAATCTTGTCCGGCGGCCATGTTGAT
>NZ_JBGCUL010000412.1:0-3926 GCF_054177685.1 Pseudomonas sp. P5_A2_2 | reverse complement strand
GTCACCGAAGGTCTTCTCGACCGACAGGAAGTCCACTTTCGGGAAGCGGTCGGTGTACTTGGCCAGCACGGCCGGGTCACGCGGGCGCAGGTAGTTCGCCGCCGCAATCTCTTGCCCTTGCGGTGACCACAGATATTTCAGGTATTCCTCGGCGGCGGCGCGGGTGCCTTTCTTGTCGACGGTCTTGTCGACCACCGACACCGGTGGCTCGGCTTCGGCGGAGACGCTTGGGTAGATGACTTCGAACTGATCACGGCCGAACTCGCGGGCGATCATTTCCGCTTCGTTCTCGAAGGTCACCAGCACGTCGCCGATCTGGTTGGTCATGAAGGTGGTGGTAGCGGCACGGCCACCGGTGTCGAGTACCGGCGCTTGCTTGAACAGCTTGCCGACGAAGTCTTTGGCCTTGTTCTCGTCGCCGCCGTTTTTCAGCACGTAGCCCCAGGCCGAAAGGTAGGTGTAGCGACCGTTACCGGAGGTTTTCGGGTTCGGGACAATGACCTGTACGCCGTCCTTGAGCAGGTCCGGCCAGTCTTTCAGGGCTTTCGGGTTGCCCTTGCGCACGATGAACACGGTGGCGGAGGTGAACGGCGCGCTGTTGTTCGGCAGGCGCGTGACCCAGTTGTCCGGCACCAGTTTGCCGTTGTCCGCCAGGGCGTTGATGTCGGTGGCCATGTTCATGGTGATCACGTCAGCCGGCAGGCCGTCGATGACGGAGCGCGCCTGTTTGCTGGAGCCGCCGAAGGACATCTGCAGGGTAATGTTCTCGTTGTGCTCGGCTTGCCAGTGTTTCTGGAACGCAGTGTTGTAGTCCTTGTAGAAATCGCGCATCACGTCGTAGGAAACGTTGAGCAGGGTCGGTGCAGCCTGGGCGATGTTGCCCAGGGCCAGGCCTGCGGCGAGAAGCGAGGCGCCAAAGAGTTTTTTCACTGCGAATTCCTTGTTCTATTAAAAGTGGGGCAATTTGCCAGCGACTATAGCCGGGCTCGTTTAGTCCCTTAAAGATTAAAAAGCACTTTGCTTATTCCTGTTTCTTAAACAGTGCGTTGCCGCAACGCGAGCAGAACGACGCCTCGGGTTCGTGGCTGTTTTTCGCACACACCGGGCAGTCGTGCTGCAGTTGGCCGCCACGCATGGCCGTGGCCAGTTCGGCGGTGAAGATCCCGGTGGGCACGGCGATGATCGAGTAACCGGTGATCATCACCATCGACGAGATGACCTGGCCCAGTGYGGTCTTGGGCACAATGTCGCCGTAACCGACGGTGGTCAACGTCACGATAGCCCAGTAAATGCCCTTGGGAATGCTGGTGAAGCCATGTTGCGGGCCTTCGACCACATACATCAGGGTGCCGAACACGATGACCAGCGTGCAGACGCTGAGCAGGAACACGAGGATTTTCTGTTTGCTGCCGCGCAGGGCATCGAGCAGGTAATGGGCTTGCTTGAGATACGGACCGAGCTTGAGCACGCGGAAGATCCGCAGCATCCGGATGACCCGGATGATCAGCAGGTACTGGGCATCGCTGTAATACAGCGCGAGGATGCCGGGCACGATGGCCAGTAGATCCACCAGACCATAGAAGCTGAACGCGTAGTGCAGCGGTTTGGGCGAGCAGTACAGGCGCAGGATGTACTCGCCCAGGAAAATTATCGTGAAGCCCCACTCGATGTACGCAAGCAGGTTGGCGTAGTTCTGGTGGACGTCATCGATGCTGTCCAGAATCACCACCACCAGGCTGGCGAGGATGATCAGCAACAGGCTGGTGTCGAAGCGTCGCCCGGCGACGGTGTCGGTCTGGAAAATAATCACGTACAGGCGATTACGCCACGTGTCGTTGCTGTTCATGCACATCGCCTTGGCCGCAAATCAGCGCAGCCTAGGTTGATTCTCCCCGGGAGCGCAAGGCGCGCTTTCGACCGTGGCTTTGCCGAGCATTTGCACGACGCTGCGGATCAGCCAGCAGGCAAGAATGAACGGAGCGGTCAGCGTTGGCAGACCGATGGCGGCAAACACCGGCGTCAGCAACAGCGCCAGGCCAATGCCAACCAGCGGCAGCCACGGTTGGCGACGCTGCGAGCTGAAGGCGAGGGCGGCGAGTACGGCGTTATAGCCACCGAGGCCGAGCAGTGCGGTGTAGAAGTCGTGGTGCAGCAGGCTCCAGCCCATGCCCGCGACAGACGCCAGCACTGCCCAACAGAATGCGCGGCGATCAGCGATCAGCAAACCGGCGGCAATCATCGCACCGGCCAGCGGATGACCGAGGAACATCACCTGGCCAATGCCTTTGAGGGGGGCGGCGAGCATGTTCAGGGTGCTGACTTCGATCAAGTGCGCCTCTGTCGAGGGCGTGGCGAAACACAGCAGCAACCAGCCCAGCCCGACGAAGGGCGCGGTGTAGGCGGGCAGGCATTGGCTGAACCGGACGCGCTTGAGCCACTGCTGGGTGACCATCGCGCTCAGGCCTCCGGCGGCCAGAATCAGTGGCGGCATCATCGCCGACCAGGGGAAATACAGGCTCAGTAACAGTCCGAGCAGGACGCCGTTGTAGCTGAACAACCCGGCCTGACGATCAGCCTTGGCATAGTTGCGGCGTTGCGCGGTGAACAGCCCGGCGACACCTCCGAGCAAGGCGCCGCCGAGCAAGGCGGGCGCAGTGAACAAAATGGCCAGGACGCACAGCAGACCGCACAGCGGATTGCGCTGGAGAAAGATCTGGCTGAAGCCGTTGAGCAATGCTTCGGCCCAGTCGGGGCAGTGGGTGTTGAAATGGTTGGCAGGCATGGCAGTTCTGAAAGTCAGTGGGACCGAGTTGGTCGAGCGCGACCCCGGCTGATCGCGAGCAAGCTCACTCCCACATTGAGTCTTTGCTCAGTTATTGTATTTGTGTCGTACACAAATCAACTGTGGGAGCGAGCTTGCTCGCGATGAGGCCGGTACAGGCGCTAGATCAATGTCTCGATACGCAAAGAGTTAGTCGACCCCGGTTGCCCAAACGGCACACCTGCTGTGATCAACAGTGTGTCGCCACGCTGCGCCATGCCCTGGGCCTGGGCGATCTCCAGTGCCGTGGAGCAGACTTCATCGACCTGCCGCAGGCGATCGTTGACTACCGAGTGCACGCCCCACGCCACGCTCAGGCGACGGGCGGTCTGCAGGTTCGGTGTCAGGTTGAGGATCGGCACCGTCGGCCGCTCCCGCGCCGCGCGCAGGCTCGACGCGCCGGACTCGCTGTAGTTGACCAGCACCGCCACCGGCAAAACGTTACTGATGCKGCGAATGGCGCAGCTGATCGCGTCGGAAACGGTCGCCTCGGCTTTCGGTCGGCTGACGTCGAGTTGAGTCTGATAGTCCGGACCGTTTTCCACCTGGCGGATGATCTTGCTCATCATCTGTACGGCTTCGAGCGGGTATTCGCCGGACGCGGTTTCCGCCGACAGCATCACCGCATCCGCACCTTCGGCCACCGCGTTAGCGACATCGGTGACTTCCGCGCGGGTTGGCGCCGGTGAGAAGCGCATCGACTCCAGCATCTGCGTCGCCACCACCACCGGCTTGCCGAGCTGGCGGCAGGTGCTGATGATGTTCTTCTGGATCTGCGGCACGCTTTCGGCCGGCACTTCCACACCCAAGTCACCACGGGCGACCATGATCGCGTCGCTCAATTCGGCGATCTCGCGCAGTTGTTCGACGGCCGAGGGCTTCTCGATCTTGGCCATCAGGAACGCCTTGTCGCCGATCAGGGAGCGGGCTTCGCGGATGTCATCGGGACGTTGCACGAACGACAGCGCCACCCAGTCCACACCCAGCTGCAGACCGAAGGTCAAGTCGCGGCGATCCTTGGCGGTCAGCGGGCTCAGGTCGAGCACCGCTTGCGGTACGTTCACGCCTTTGCGGTCCGACAGCTCGCCGCCATTGAGCACGGTGG
>NZ_JBGCUL010000411.1:0-3946 GCF_054177685.1 Pseudomonas sp. P5_A2_2 | reverse complement strand
GAGTTACCGTGGGTGTTATCTTGCCCGCGGAAATTCCAACGCTTGATCGTACCCTGGAAGCCTTTACCCTTGGACTGACCGGTTACATCAACCAGTTGACCAGCGGCGAAGATTTCAGCGTTGATCAGATCGCCGGCCTGGTACTCGCCTTCTTCAAGGCGGAATTCCATTACGGTACGACCAGCGGCAACATTCGCCTTAGCGAAGTGGCCAGCCTGAGCTGCTGTTACACGCGAAGCGCGACGCTCGCCGACAGTGACTTGCACTGCACGATAGCCATCGGTCTCTTCAGTTTTGAACTGGGTGACGCGATTCGGTTCGATCTCAATGACCGTGACCGGAATGGAGACACCTTCTTCGGTGAAAATACGGGTCATACCGCATTTACGACCGACTACACCAATAGTCATGTTGTAAACCTCATGAGTGTACGGGGCTTTCACCCGCTATGGCCGCCCATTTCAGAGCGTTACACGACTAAGACCGAGTCTTAGCCGAGGCTGATCTGCACTTCCACACCGGCCGCAAGATCAAGCTTCATAAGAGCATCAACGGTTTTATCCGTTGGCTGGACGATGTCCAGAACGCGCTTATGAGTACGGATCTCGTACTGGTCACGCGCGTCTTTGTTGACGTGCGGGGAGACCAGAACGGTGAACCGCTCTTTACGGGTAGGCAGTGGAATTGGACCACGCACTGGAGCACCAGTACGTTTCGCGGTTTCCACGATTTCCTGGGTTGATTGGTCGATCAGGCGATGGTCGAAAGCCTTCAACCTGATACGGATTTGCTGATTTTGCATTGGATTTCAGACTCCGGCTGCTATTCCCACCGGGCGCAATACGCCCGTTAAAAGGAGGCGCAATTCTATAGACGCCCCAGATGGGTGTCAACCCAATAAAAAAGCCCCCGCTGAGCGGGGGCTTTTCAAAGCATCGAAGCTATCTCAAAAGAGATGCTTACTCGATGATTTTGGCTACGACGCCAGCGCCGACGGTACGACCGCCTTCACGGATAGCGAAACGCAGGCCGTCTTCCATTGCGATGGTCTTGATCAGGGTAACTTCCATCTGGATGTTATCACCTGGCATTACCATTTCAACGCCTTCTGGCAGCTGGCAGTTACCAGTCACGTCAGTAGTACGGAAGTAGAACTGTGGACGGTAGCCTTTGAAGAACGGAGTGTGACGACCGCCTTCTTCCTTGCTCAGAACGTAAACTTCTGCGGTGAACTTGGTGTGCGGCTTAACCGAACCCGGCTTAACCAGAACCTGGCCACGCTCAACGTCGTCACGCTTGGTACCACGCAGCAGAACGCCGCAGTTCTCGCCAGCACGACCTTCGTCGAGCAGCTTGCGGAACATTTCAACACCGGTGCAGGTGGTGGTGGTGGTGTCACGCAGACCAACGATTTCCAGTGCATCTTGAACGCGAACGATACCGCGCTCGATACGACCAGTCACAACAGTACCACGACCCGAGATCGAGAATACGTCTTCGATTGGCATCAGGAATGGCTTGTCGATAGCACGCTCTGGTTCTGGGATGTAGCTGTCCAGAGTTTCAACCAGTTTACGAACGGCAGTAGTGCCCATTTCGTTGTCGTCTTTGCCTTCCAGCGCCATACGAGCCGAACCGATGATGATTGGAGTGTCATCGCCCGGGAAGTCGTAGGTGGACAGCAGGTCGCGAACTTCCATCTCGACCAGTTCCAGCAGCTCAGCGTCGTCTACCAGGTCAGCCTTGTTCAGGAAAACCACGATGTACGGAACGCCTACCTGACGGGACAGCAGGATGTGTTCACGGGTTTGTGGCATCGGACCATCAGCGGCCGAGCAAACCAGGATCGCGCCATCCATCTGGGCAGCACCGGTGATCATGTTCTTCACATAGTCAGCGTGACCTGGGCAGTCAACGTGAGCGTAGTGACGGATCTTCGAGTTGTACTCGACGTGCGCGGTGTTGATGGTGATACCACGAGCTTTTTCTTCTGGCGCGCTGTCGATTTTATCGAAATCAACGATTGCGGAACCGAAAACTTCGGAGCAAACGCGAGTCAGAGCTGCGGTCAGAGTGGTTTTACCGTGGTCAACGTGACCGATGGTGCCAACGTTGACGTGCGGTAGGGAACGATCAAATTTTTCTTTAGCCACGACAATTAACTCCTTGCCTAAAGGACTGAATCAGCCTTGTTTTTTGGTTACAGTTTCGACGATGTGCGACGGAGCTGTATTGTATTTTTTGAATTCCATAGAGTAGCTTGCGCGACCCTGGGACATCGAACGAACGTCGGTCGCATAACCGAACATCTCGCCCAACGGAACTTCAGCACGGATCACCTTGCCGGAGACCGTGTCTTCCATACCCAGAATCATGCCGCGACGACGGTTAAGGTCGCCCATCACGTCACCCATATAGTCTTCAGGCGTAACAACCTCTACCGCCATGATCGGCTCGAGCAACTCACCACCGCCCTTCTGGGCCAGTTGCTTGGTCGCCATGGAAGCAGCCACCTTAAACGCCATCTCGTTCGAGTCGACGTCGTGGTAAGAACCATCAAACACGGTAGCCTTCAGGCCGATCAGCGGATAGCCGGCAACAACGCCGTTCTTCATCTGCTCTTCGATACCCTTCTGGATAGCCGGGATGTATTCCTTAGGAACCACACCACCCACTACTTCGTTCACGAATTGCAGACCTTCCTGACCTTCGTCAGCAGGAGCAAAACGGATCCAGCAATGGCCGAACTGGCCACGACCACCGGACTGACGAACGAACTTGCCTTCGATTTCGCAGTTCTTCGTGATGCGCTCACGATACGAAACCTGAGGCTTGCCGATGTTGGCTTCGACGTTGAACTCACGGCGCATCCGGTCAACCAGGATGTCCAGGTGCAGTTCGCCCATGCCAGAGATGATCGTTTGACCAGTCTCTTCATCAGTCTTGACGCGGAAAGACGGGTCTTCCTGAGCAAGTTTGCCCAGAGCGATACCCATTTTTTCCTGGTCATCCTTGGTCTTAGGCTCTACGGCAACCGAAATAACCGGCTCCGGGAAGTCCATGCGAACCAGGATGATTGGCTTGTCAGCGTTGCACAAGGTTTCACCAGTGGTGACGTCCTTCATGCCGATCAGGGCCGCGATGTCACCAGCGCGTACTTCCTTGATCTCTTCACGGGCGTTTGCGTGCATCTGCACCATACGACCCACGCGCTCTTTCTTGCCTTTGACCGAGTTGATCACGCCGTCGCCGGAGGCCAACACGCCCGAGTAAACACGGACGAAAGTCAAGGTACCCACGAATGGGTCGGTAGCGATCTTGAACGCCAGAGCCGAGAACGGCTCGTTGTCGTCTGCATGACGCTCCATCTGCTTTTCCTCGTCATCCGGGTCGGTACCCTTGATGGCAGGAATGTCGGTTGGAGCCGGCAGGTAGTCGATAACGGCGTCGAGAACCAGGGGAACACCCTTGTTCTTGAAGGAAGAACCGCAAACAGCCAGAACGATCTCACCAGCGATAGTACGCTGACGCAGAGCACCCTTGATTTCCTCGATGGTGAGTTCTTCACCTTCAAGGTACTTGTTCATCAGCTCTTCGCTGGCTTCGGCCGCAGCCTCAACCATGTTGTTGCGCCACTCTTCAGCCAGTTCCTGCAGTTCGGCAGGGATAGCTTCACGACGAGGAGTCATAYCCTTGTCGGCATCGTTCCAGTAAACCGCTTCCATGGTCATCAGATCGATCTGACCCTGGAAGTTGTCTTCGGAACCGATAGCCAACTGGATAGGCACCGGAGTGTGACCCAGACGCTGCTTGATCTGAGCGATCACACGCAGGAAGTTCGCACCGGCACGGTCCATTTTGTTCACGTAAACGATACGTGGAACACCGTACTTGTTGGCTTGACGCCATACGGTTTCGGACTGAGGCTCAACGCCGGAAGTACCAC
>NZ_JBGCUL010000410.1:0-3953 GCF_054177685.1 Pseudomonas sp. P5_A2_2 | reverse complement strand
GGCTATCACAGGCGCCGATCAGTCTCGTGAAATCTATGGCTGCATGCTCCGCAAGGATGATCCATCGTTCAAAAAAGTGGTCGATGACGCGATTATTGCGACATTTGCTTCAGGTGAAATTGGCCAAATTTATTCTAAGTGGTTCGAACAGCCGATCCCCCCAAAAGGTTTGAGTTTAAATTTCCCAATGAGTGCAAAACTCAAAGAGCTCATTGCTAACCCTAACGACAAGCCCGCGCCCTAACAAATGCTACAGAAAACATGCAGTGTCTAACTGGGCTCGTCTAGTCGGTTAGACACTCAATTTGTGAGCAGGCCTCTGAGGAGGAGTTCGAATGAATTACAATTGGGACTGGGGGATTTTCTTTAAGTCCACCAGTATCGGCAATGAAATTTACCTGGACTGGTTTATTTCTGGCTTCGGCTGGACCATCAGTATTGCGTTAATGGCGTGGTGTATAGCTTTGCTGTTAGGGGCGCTTCTCGGTGTAATGCGCACGTTGCCCAATCGTTGGTTGTCTGGTTTTGCGACTATTTATGTGGAGATTTTCCGCAATGTCCCTTTACTGGTACAGCTTTTCATCTGGTACTTCTTGGTTCCCGATGTTTTACCTGAGGGGATTGGCAATTGGATTAAACAGGACCTCAATCCGACGACCTCCGCTTATATTTGTGTGGTGCTCTGTCTTGGTTTGTTTACGGCAGCTCGTGTCTGCGAACAAGTACGTACGGGTATCCAGGCTTTACCAAATGGACAGCTGGGAGCTGCTCGCGCTATGGGTTTTCGCTTACCCCGAATTTACCGATATGTGCTGCTACCCCAAGCTTTTCGAATCATCATCCCGCCGCTCACCAGCGAGTTCTTAAATATCTTCAAGAATTCGTCCGTGGCTTCGTTGATCGGGCTCATGGAGTTGTTGGCACAGACTAAACAAACCGCCGAATTTTCCGCCAATCTGTTCGAGGCCTTTAGCCTTGCCACCTTGATTTATTTCACCCTAAACATGGGACTGATGATGATCATGCGTGTCGTTGAAAAGACGGTAGCGGTTCCTGGGCTCGTCTCGGTTGAGGATAAGTGATGGATTTCAATTCAATCATCATGGCATTTCCGGGACTCGGCGAGGGCTTATTGATGACGCTGAAGATTTTGCTGCTAGGCGTTATCGGCGGCATTGTGCTCGGCACAGTACTAGCGCTCATGCGTTTGTCATCGAACAGATGGCTGTCATCGCTCGCCAGTACCTACGTAAATTATGTGCGCTCTGTACCCTTGTTACTTGTCATTACCTGGTTTTACTTGGCGGTACCATTCGTACTTCGCTGGATCACTGGACAAGATACGCCCATCGGGGCATTCACGTCCTGTGTAGTAGCCTTTGTGATGTTTGAGGCCGTGTACTTCTGCGAAATTGTACGAGCAGGTGTGCAATCGATCTCGCAGGGCCAAAAGKGGGCGGCGCAGGCTCTTGGCATGACTTACCTTCAAAGCATGCGACTGATTATTTTGCCTCAAGCCTTCCGCAAAATGATGCCGCTGTTACTGCAACAGAGTGTAATTCTTTTCCAAGATACGTCCTTGGTATACACAGTTGGCCTAATGGACTTCCTCAATGCTGCACGCTCCCGCGGCGACATTATTGGGCAGCCTAACGAATTGCTGATTTTTGCCGGATTGGTCTACTTCAGCTTCAGTTTTATTGCCTCTCAATTGGTCAAACTTCTGCAGAAAAGGTTAGCCGTATGATTTCCGTCAAGAGCGTCAACAAATGGGACAGAAGTTTGGAAGTACCAACAGACTGCGGCCCCGTATCTAGCAAATCAGATGTAATAGCTAATCAAATGATTTCCATACAAAATATAAGTAAATGGTATGGGAACTTTCAGGTGCTCACTAATTGCAGCACTACGGTGAAAAAAGGTGAGGTGGTGGTGGTATGCGGCCCTTCCGGGTCCGGGAAGTCCACATTAATTAAATGTGTAAACGCACTTGAGCAGTTTCAGGAAGGTGATATTACCGTCGATGGTGTTTCAATCGCCGATACAAAAACCGATCTTCCGAAATTGCGCTCACGGGTTGGTATGGTTTTCCAGCACTTTGAGTTGTTTCCACA
Source organism: Pseudomonas sp. P5_A2_2 (assembly GCF_054177685.1). Lineage (NCBI taxonomy): Bacteria > Pseudomonadati > Pseudomonadota > Gammaproteobacteria > Pseudomonadales > Pseudomonadaceae > Pseudomonas > Pseudomonas sp. P5_A2_2. The sequence continues at coordinate 1,839 of NZ_JBGCUL010000410.1, read as the reverse complement.
CCTGTCCATTACCGAGAACCTGACAATTGCACAAATCAAAGTGCTGGGCAGAAGTAAAAAAGAAGCCATCGAAAATGGGTTGAAGCTACTTGAGCGTGTAGGGCTTGCCGCTCATGCGCATAAGTACCCAGGACAATTGTCTGGTGGGCAGCAACAACGGGTAGCTATTGCCCGAGCACTTGCCATGGACCCAGTTGTGATGCTGTTCGATGAACCTACATCTGCTTTAGATCCAGAAATGGTAAACGAAGTATTGGACGTAATGGTTCAACTCGCTAACGAAGGTATGACAATGATGTGCGTTACTCACGAAATGGGTTTTGCGCGAAAGGTCGCTGATCGAGTGATATTCATGGACCAGGGGCTGATTATAGAAGATTGCCAAAAAGAGGATTTTTTTGGCGATATCAGTTCTCGTTCTGAGCGCGCTCAGAATTTTCTTAATAAAATTCTACAGTACTAGCTTTTAATTTCTTTCATAACGACATGAAAAGAAAAATAAATGTAAATATTAAAACGATATTAGGAGGCGCTTTTAGGGAAGGTAATTTCATTAGGGTTGGGCTTTGGCACTTTGAATAATGCTAAAGAGCAAAAAAACTGAAAGTCTTTGTGAGCGATCTAAGTAGTAGAGTTACGCAAGGCAAATTAAATTCCTCCGTCAGAGCGGTTTGCGTCCTGAACTTTAAATAGAGAGAACAAGAGATGAATACGCGCCTCCCTCTTCATATTTTCAATGCTTACGGCCCAGTTAGCGAAGATACTGATCCTCAGGAAACCGCTGAGTGGCTGGATGCTATTGACTCGGTTGCTCGTGAAGCGGGTGCCGAACGTGCGCAATATTTGTTCGATCGCGTGGCCGAATTCGCCCGGTCGCGAGGTGTGAAATCATCGCGAACCCGCGTCACGCCATACTGCAATACCATTGAGGTGGAGCAGCAACCGGCATATCCCGGCGATCTGGGTATTGAAGAAAAGATCAGTGCTGCATTGCGCTGGAATGCTTTGGCGATGGTCGTTCGTGCCAACCGTGCCTATGGTGAATTAGGTGGCCATATCGCCAGTTATGCATCAGCGGCTGATCTTTTTGAGGTCGGGTTCAATCACTTTTTCCGCGCTGACTCCGAACAACAAAAAGGCGACCTGGTTTACTTTCAACCTCATTCAGCACCCGGTGTTTACGCCCGAGCTTTTCTTGAGGGCTATCTGAGCGAAGAGCAGGTGGGCAATTATCGCCAGGAAATCAAAGGCCCGGGACTCTGTTCCTATCCTCACCCTTGGTTGATGCCTGACTTCTGGCAGTTTCCTACAGGTTCAATGGGTATCGGGCCAATTAATTCGATCTTCCAGGCGCGTTTCATGCGTTATCTGGAAAACCGAAGCCTCCTGGAAAGCAGCGACCGTCATGTTTGGGGCTTCTTCGGTGACGGTGAAATGGATGAGCCGGAATCCATTGGGGCATTGTCGCTCGCAGCGCGAGAGAAACTCGACAATCTGACCTTCGTAATCAACTGCAATTTACAACGACTCGACGGTCCAGTGCGTGGCAATGGCCGAATCATTGATGAGTTGGAAGCTCTGTTCGACGGAGCCGGCTGGAATGTGATCAAGGTCGTCTGGGGGTCTGATTGGGATGCCTTGTTTGCACGGGATAAAAGCAATGCATTGCTACGAGCGTTCGCCAATACGGTTGACGGTCAGTTCCAGACCTTTTCGGCGAATGATGGAAGCTATAACCGCGAGCGTTTTTTCAATCAAAATCCTGAACTGGCGGCGCTCGCTACACATTTGAGCGATGCCGATATTGATGTACTGCGCCGCGGTGGCCATGACGTGCGT
>NZ_JBGCUL010000409.1:0-3955 GCF_054177685.1 Pseudomonas sp. P5_A2_2 | reverse complement strand
GCGGCACGTTTAAGATTGGCACTTGACCTTGCCAACATGGCAAGGTTGATCCTGTGGTCATCTACTACAGGGAGTGCGACCGATGTCCGAATCCACCACGTTCGACCTGCCGATTGCCGGTATGACCTGCGCCAGTTGCGCCGGGCGTGTCGAGCGCGCCTTGAGCAAAGTCATTGGCGCCAGTGCCGTCAGCGTCAACCTTGCCACTGAACAGGCGCGGGTGCAGGCACCCAGCGACAGCTTGCCTGCCTTGATGGATGCCGTGGCCAAGGCCGGCTACAGCGTGCCGCAGCACAGCCTGGAACTGAGCATCGACGGTATGACCTGTGCGTCCTGCGTCGGTCGGGTCGAGCGTGCGCTGGGCAAGGTTGCCGGAGTGAAAAGCGTCAGCGTCAACCTGGCCAACGAACGCGCCCACCTTGAACTGCTCGGCCAGATCGATCCGCAATCCTTGATCGCCGCAGTGACCAAGGCTGGCTACAGCGCCAGCGTCTGGGAAGCCGAACACCCGCCAACCGACAATCAGCAACAGCGCCTGCATCGCGAACGCCAGGCCTTGATCATCGCCATCGYCCTCGCCTTGCCGCTGGTATTGCCGATGCTGCTACAGCCCTTCGGCGTGCACTGGATGCTCCCGGCTTGGGCGCAGTTCGCCTTGGCCACGCCGGTGCAATTCATCTTCGGCGCACGGTTTTACGTCGCCGCGTGGAAAGCCGTGCGCGCCGGGGCCGGCAACATGGACCTGCTGGTCGCCCTGGGCACCAGCGCCGGGTATGGCTTGAGCCTGTACGAATGGGCCACCGCTGCCGGGCGCATGCCGCACCTGTATTTCGAAGCCTCGGCGGTGGTGATCGCCCTGGTGCTGCTGGGCAAGTACCTGGAAAGCCGCGCCAAGCGCCAGACCGCCAGCGCCATCCGTGCCCTCGAAGCCTTGCGCCCGGAACGGGCGATTCGGGTGATCGATGGCCACGAGCAAGACGTCGCCATCAGCGCCCTGCGCCTCGATGACCTGGTGATGGTCAAACCCGGCGAACGTTTCCCGGTGGACGGCGTAGTGGTTGAAGGCCAGAGCCATGCCGACGAAGCGCTGATCAGCGGCGAGAGCCTGCCGGTGCCCAAGCAGCCCGGCGACAAAGTCACCGGTGGCGCGATCAATGGCGAAGGCCGGTTGCTGGTGCGTACCCAGGCCCTCGGTGCGGAAACCGTGCTGGCTCGGATCATCCGCTTGGTGGAAGACGCCCAGGCCGCAAAAGCGCCGATCCAGAAACTGGTGGATAAAGTCAGCCAGGTGTTCGTGCCCACCGTGCTGCTGATTGCCTTGGCCACCCTGATCGGCTGGTGGCTGTACGGCGCGCCGATGGAAACCGCGCTGATCAACGCCGTGGCAGTGCTGGTGATCGCCTGCCCTTGCGCACTGGGCCTGGCCACACCGACGGCGATCATGGCCGGCACCGGCGTGGCGGCACGCTWCGGGATTCTGATCAAGGACGCCGAAGCACTGGAGCGTGCCCATGAAGTCAGCGCAGTGGTGTTCGACAAGACCGGCACCCTGACCTCCGGTGCCCCGCGCATCGCTCATCTGAGTGCCGTCAATGGTGATGAGGCGAGCCTGCTGGAACTGGCCGGCGCCCTGCAACGCGGCAGTGAGCATCCGTTGGCCAAGGCCGTTCTGGATGCCTGTACCGAGCGTGGATTGAAGGTGGCCGATGTCAGCGACAGCCAGTCCCTGACCGGGCGCGGCATCGCCGGCAGCCTCGAAGGGCGTCGCCTGGCGCTGGGCAATCGTCGCCTGCTGGAAGACAGCAGCTTGAGCGCCGGACCGTTGGCCGACTCGGCGACCGCGTGGGAAAAAGAAGGCCGGACCTTGTCCTGGCTGATCGAACAATCCCCAGAACCTCACGTGTTGGGCCTGTTCGCCTTCGGTGACACCCTCAAGCCCGGCGCGCTGCAGGCAGTACAACAACTGAGCGCACGGAACATCAGTAGCCATCTGCTGACCGGCGACAATCGCGGCAGCGCCAATGTGGTGGCCGAGGCGCTGGGCATCCACGATGTGCATGCCGAAGTGCTGCCGGCAGACAAGGCGGCTACGGTTGCGGCATTGAAAGAAACCGGTGTGGTGGCGATGGTCGGCGACGGTATCAACGACGCCCCGGCACTCGCCGCCGCCGACATCGGCATCGCCATGGGTGGCGGCACCGACGTCGCCATGCACGCGGCCGGCATCACCCTGATGCGCGGCGATCCGCGAATGGTGCCGGCCGCATTGGAGATTAGCCGCAAGACCTACGCCAAGATTCGCCAGAACCTGTTCTGGGCGTTCGTCTATAACCTGATCGGCATTCCATTGGCGGCATTCGGCCTCCTCAACCCGGTGTTGGCCGGTGCGGCCATGGCATTGTCGAGCGTCAGCGTGGTGAGCAATGCGCTACTGTTGAAAACCTGGAACCCCAAGGACCTGGAGGACAACCGATGAACATCGGCCAAGCGGCCCGCCACAGCGGCCTGAGCGCAAAGATGATCCGTTATTACGAATCCATCGGCCTGCTCAAGGCGGCCCATCGCACCGACAGCGGTTATCGGGTGTACGGCGATGACGACCTGCACACGCTGGCGTTCATCAAACGCTCGCGGGACCTGGGGTTTTCCCTGGAAGAAGTCGGCAAGTTGCTGACCCTCTGGCAAGACCGCCAGCGCGCCAGCGCCGATGTGAAAGCGTTGGCCCGCCAGCACATCGATGAGTTGAACCAGAAGATCCGTGAACTCGGCCAGTTGCGCGACACCTTGCAGGACCTGGTTGAGCACTGCCAGGGCGATCATCGGCCGGATTGTCCGATTCTGAAGAATCTGGAGTCGGGGTGTTGCAACACTGCGCCCCCATCGTGATAGCAGGACACCGCAAAACCCTGTGGGAGCGAGCTTGCTCCCACAGGTATTGTGTTTGTCACATTGAATCTGCACGCACAAAAAACCCGGCCGAAGCCGGGTTTTTCTTTAGCCGATCACTGCATCCACGGTGGAGGCGGTTCTTCGGTCTTGCCCGGCGGAGCATCGTCCGCCGCGCGTACGGCCTGCTTGCGCTCTTCATCCAGGCGCGCGGCCTCGATTTCGCGCATGATTCCGCCCACGTCAGCCAGCTCTTCCGTGTCGGCGAACTCGCCGGTCAGGACACTGGCCGGGTGCAAGGTGCCGGCCTCGTACAAGGCCCACATTTCCTTGGCGTACTTGGTCTTCTTCAACTCCGGCGCAAAGCGACCGAAGTAGGACGCCATGTTGCCCACATCCCGCTCCAGCATGCTGAACGCGTGGTTGTTGCCCGCCGCATCCACCGCTTGCGGCAGGTCGATGATCACCGGGCCGGTCGGCGTCAGCAGCACGTTGAACTCGGACAGGTCGCCATGCACCAGGCCGRTACACAGCATCAGCACGATCTGGGAAATCAGAAACGCGTGATATTCGCGGGCCTGATCCGGCTCCAGCACCACATCGTTCAGACGCGGCGCGGCATCACCGTACTCGTCGGCCACCAGCTCCATGAGCAGTACGCCTTCGAGGAAGTCGAACGGCTTGGGCACCCGCACACCGGCATTGGCCAGGCGGAACAGCGCCGCCACTTCGGCGTTCTGCCAGGCGTCTTCGGTTTCCTTGCGGCCAAACTTGGATCCTTTGGCCATTGCCCGGGCCYGACGGCTGTTGCGCACCTTGCGGCCTTCCTGGTATTCGGCCGCCTGACGGAAACTGCGTTTATTCGCCTCCTTGTAGACTTTCGCGCAACGTAACTGGTTGCCGCAGCGCACCACATAAACAGCTGCTTCTTTACCACTCATGAGTGGGCGCAGCACCTCGTCGACCAGACCGTCCTCGATCAGGGGTTCAATGCGTTTTGGAGTCTTCATCAGCTTTTATTGTGGGTCCTTTATTACCAAACACGCGAAAGTCATTCGTTATACGGCAA